>JBAXXO010000059.1:0-14164 GCA_037127855.1 Alphaproteobacteria bacterium | reverse complement strand
CAACTTCTTCAAAGCCGCAGGTTACAAATCCGATTAAACGCGACACGCTCTAAGACCGACATTGCCTTTCACTTTGGCTCAAATATTCATCTTCATGCACCTCTCAGCCCAAAGCATCGAGGCAGGACATTCGCACCAAAGGGCCCTACAGCCCCAGCTTGGCCGCCACCATCTGCCCCACGACTGCCGGATTGGCCTTCCCTCCGGTGGCCTTCAAGACCTGCCCGGTGAACCACCCAGCCAGCTTGGAATTGACCCGCGCTTTCTCCACCTGATCCGGATTGGCCGCGATCAAGGCATCCAGCGCCGCCTCAATCGCCCCAGTATCGGTGACCTGCTTGAAGCCGCCGTCAACGATAATGGCGTCAATTGATTTACCAGTGTCGACGTGGATGACGAGAACTTCCTTTGCTGACTTGAAGGATATCTTGTCTTCGGAAACGGCAGCAACAATTTCGTTGTTTGCCGAAGGCGAGATTAGGTTCTTCAACGATACACCGCGCTTGTTGGCCAAACCCTTCTCTTCATTGATGATCAGCGAAGCCAAGGTCTTACCCGTTGCGCTTGTCGGAGAGTGTCCCTCAAAATACTCGAAGTCTTCAACATCAGCGGTCAGCACGGACGCCTCGTATTCGGAAAGGCCATACTGGCTCACATAGCGCGCCTTCTTGGCGTCCGGCAGTTCCGGCATGGTCGCGGCAATCTCATCTACCCAAGCCTGCTCGATCTCCAGCGGCAACAGGTCCGGGCAGGGGAAGTAGCGGTAATCATGCGCCTCCTCCTTGCTGCGCATGCTTCGCGTCTCGCCCCGATCCGGGTCATACAGCCGGGTCTCCTGCTCTACCTTGCCGCCATCTTCGATGATCGCAATCTGCCGCCGCGCCTCATAGTCGATCGCCTGTGTCATGAACCGCATCGAGTTCATGTTCTTGATCTCGCAGCGCGTGCCCAGATGGCTGAAATCCTGCGTCGCGTGATACTTCTCGTATTGCCCGACCTGGCAGACCGACACGTTCAGATCCGCCCGCAGATTGCCGTTCTGCATGTTGCCGTCACAAGTCCCCAGATAGCGCAGTATCTGGCGAAGCTTGGTCACATAGGCCACCGCCTCCTCCGGCCCGCGGATATCGGGGCGGCTGACGATCTCCATCAGCGCCACCCCCGTCCGATTGAAATCGACAAAAGACATCATGGGGTCCATGTCATGAATCGATTTTCCGGCATCCTGTTCCAGATGGATGCGCTCGATCCGCACCCGCCGTGCGACACCCGGCCCCAATTCGACCAGCACTTCACCCTCACCCACGATGGGATGGTACAACTGACTGATCTGATAGCCCTGCGGCAGATCGGGATAAAAATAGTTCTTGCGGTCAAAGGCCGAGGTCAGATGAATCTGCGCCTTCAGCCCCAACCCCGACCGCACCGCCTGCGCGACGCAAAACTCATTGATCACCGGCAGCATGCCCGGCATGGCCGCATCGACAAAGGCCACATTGGAATTGGGCTCAGCCCCAACCCTGGTCGATGCCCCGGAAAACAGCTTGGCATTCGAGGCGACCTGCGCATGGATCTCCATCCCGATCACCAGTTCCCAATCCTCCCGCGCACCGGCGATGACCTTGGGCTTGGGATTGGTATAGGTGACATCAAGCATAGCGGTCTCCACAGGGCTTCGGGCAGGGTTTCGGGAAGTTTGTCACACCTCGACGTCCTTCTAGGCGTGCCGGCGCGGGCGGGCAAGAGTTGCTACGGCGGATTTCTGCCGATCGGCCGGCCATTTCCGCCGCGCAGATTGCCTCAAGGCCACCTCAGCCGCCATCACCGCACCGTCGTGCCAGCCGCGATTTTGCTTGATGAGTGCGAATGCAGTTGAACTCGATCCTGTCTTTGACGCTTGCCCTTGGCCTGTCCGCCGGCTGCTACCCCGTCAAGGTTCCCGACCTGACCGCTTATCTGCCGTCGGATGTTGTGCCCAACATGCGCTGGGACACCCACCCCGAGGCGGCAGGCTGGACCCGCAGCACCCTGCTGGCGGTCGCTGCCCGCGACATTGACCTCGCTTTGACCGTGCCCGCCGACATCACAATCTTTTGCCCCCACTATGCCAAGGCCACTCTCAACGACAGGCGGGCCTTCTGGGTCGGCCTGCTGTCCGCCACTGCCAAATATGAAAGCGGCTTCAATCCCGCCGCGGTGGGCGGCGGTGGCAAATACATCGGGCTGATGCAGATTTCCCCCCGCACGGCGCAGCATTATCATTGCAAGGCTTCGACCCCTGCGGCGCTGAAAAACGGCTCGGCGAATCTGGCCTGCGCCGTCGCGATTTTCGCCCCTCATGTCGCGAAAGATGGCTTGGTGGTCGGCGCCGGCAATCGCGGCATCGGTCGCGACTGGGGCCCCTATCGCAGCAAGGCGGTCCGAACTGAAATCGCGGGCTGGACATCGCGGCAAAGCTACTGCCAGCCCGCCCCACCCTGACCGCCCGTAGGGATCATCCCCCCCCTCAGGCTCTACCTGCCCTTTCACTTGGCTCAAATATTCATCTTCCCTTCGGCGCAACCTCCCGCCGCGGAAAATCCTGCCCCCGCGGCGTCACTCCGTGACAGTCAATCAAGAAACGTCAAGCGGTGGCCGTGCCCATCATGCGGCCCACCATTTCGCCCAGATCACGGCTCATCCCCGGCGTCGCCGCAATCCGGCGCAACTGGCCGCCGATCATGGCCTGTCGCGCCGGATCATAGCGCCGCCAGGTCTCGAAAGCGGTCGACATCCGCGCCGCCGTCTGCGGGTTCAAAGGGTCCAGCCGGATCAGCCAATCGGCCAGCATTGCATAACCCGCCCCCGACACATGGTGAAAGCCTGCGTGATTGCCCGCCAAGGCGCCCAGCACGGCGCGGAACCTGTTGGGGTTCTTCCAGTCGAACAGCGGATGCCGCGTCAAGCCCTCGGTCAGGGTCGCGGTCCGGTCCGGGGCCGACATCGCGATCTGCAACCCGAACCACTTGTCCATCACCAACCGCTCATCCCGCCAACGGGTGTAGAACCGCGCAAGCGCGTCGTCCCCTAGGCCATTGTCCAGCAAGATCGCCAAGGATCCCAACTCTTCGGTCATGTTGTCCGCCGCCGCATGTGCCGCCTGCGCCGCGGTGCCGCCGTCAACCTTGGTCAGCAATCCCAGACATGCCAGCCGCAACGCCCGCCGCCCCGCCCCCTTGGCATCGGGCGCGAACGGGCCCGTCCCGCGCAGCGCCGCCTCCATCCCCGGCAGATGCGGCGCCATATAGCGCGCCATCGCCAGCCCAAGCGCCTTGCGGGCCTCATGGATGGTTTGCGGATCTGGTGCAGTCCCCACCGCCGCCAAAGCTGCCGCAAGTTCATCCTCGCCCGGCAGGCGCAGCGCCATCGCCCGGAAGGCCGGGTCAAGCCCGGTGTCACGCACCATCAGCCAAAGCCCCTGAATAAGGTCCTGCGATATCGAGCGCTGCGATGGTCCCACCTTGTCGCGGATCATCGCAATCAGCACCTCCTTGGCCAGCGACCGCCCGGCCTCGAACCGGTTAAAGGCATCGGTGTCATGGGCCAGCAACAATACCCGATCGGCCACTGGCACCGTGCGGTTCAGCGCGACCGGCGCCGAGAACCCACGCAAGATCGACGCCACAGGCCGCGTGGCAAGCCCCGGGAAGTCAAAGCTTTGGCTGGCCTTGGTCAGTTCCAACACCCGCGTCGGCACTGCTTCGTCGCCATTGGGGTTCAACAGGCCCACTGCCACCGGAATGACCTTGGGGTCCTTGTCGGGCTGTCCGGGCGTGGGTGGGTTGGTCTGGGTCAGAGTCAGCCGGTACGTCCCGCCCTGATCCTGCGGCAACCATTCTTCCGTTACACCGATCTGCGGTGTGCCGGCCTGCGAGTACCAGCGTTGAAACTGGGTCAGATCGCGCCCGGTCGTATCCGCAAACACCTTCAACCAGTCTTCGACCGTCACTGCCTGCCCGTCGTGCCGGTCGAAATACAGGTCCAGCGCGCGGGCATAGTCGGCGTCGCCCACCAGCCGCTTCAACATCCCGATCACCTCGGCGCCCTTTTCATACACGGTGGCCGTGTAGAAATTGTTGATCTCGACAAAGCTTTCGGGCCGCACCGGATGCGCAAGCGGCCCCGCATCCTCGCGAAACTGCCGCCCGCGCAGGGTCAGCACATCCTCGATCCGCTTCACATCCCGCGACCGCATGTCGCCGGTGAACTGCTGGTCACGAAACACCGTCAACCCTTCCTTCAGCGACAGTTGAAACCAATCGCGGCAGGTGATGCGGTTGCCCGTCCAGTTGTGAAAATATTCATGCGCAATCACGCCTTCGATGCGGTTGTAATCATCATCCGTCGCGGTCTGCGGGCTGGCCAGCACCAGTTTCGAGTTGAAGATGTTCAACCCCTTGTTCTCCATCGCGCCCATGTTGAAATCATCCACCGCGACGATGTTGAATACATCCAGATCATATTCGCGGCCATAAGCCGTCTCGTCCCACCGCATCGCGCGGATCAGACTGTCCATCGCATAGGCACAGCGCGTCTCGTCGCCCGGCCGTACCCAGATGTTCAGATCCACCTTCCGCCCCGAGGCGGTGGTGAAGTGATCCGAATGCGCCACAAGATTGCCGGCCACCAGCGCAAACAGATAGGCAGGCTTTGGCCAGGGGTCCGTCCATTCGGCCCATCCCGCACCACAGGCGCCGGGATTGCCATTTGACAACAAGACCTCCATCTCCGATTCGATGCGCACGTCGAACGGCGCCATCACATCGGGGCGATCAGGGTAAAAGCTGATATGGCGAAACCCCTGCGCCTCACATTGGGTGCAGTAAATGCCGCCCGACATGTACAAACCTTCAAGCGCCGTGTTTGCGGCGGGGGCGATTTCAACCTCAGTTTCCAGCGTGAAACGCGCCTGCGGAAGCAGGTCCGCCGGGATGGTCAAGCCGGTCGCATCGGGGATCAGGGTCACAGGCGCGCCGTTCAGCGTGGCGCTGATCAGCGTCAGACCTTCGCCATCCAGCCGCAGGTCCTGCGGGCCGGGGCGCTGCGGGTTCGGGCTCAGGGTCAGGCGCGCGCGCACACGCGTCGCCTGCGGCGCAAGACGAAAGGTCAGGTGGACCTTTTCGACGATGTGGCTGAAGGGCTGGTAATCAGCAAGGTAGATGGTTTGTAGGGCTTGCGTCATATGCGTCTCCTCTTTGCCCGCTTGGATAACCTTGCAAGCAAAGGAAGGAAAGCGTTACAGCGCCTCAGCCACCGCGGCCAGTTTGGCATGGGTCTGCATGCCAAGCCTGTCCGCCCCGTAAGCCAGCGCGCTCTGCCGCGCCTCGGGGGTTGGAAAGGCGATTGTCTGGGTCAGGCGGGTGGCCGCGCGTTCGGGGATGAGGGTGACCTGAACCTGCATCGGCGGATGCGCGTCACTGTCCGCGTCCATCAGGAACTCGATGCGGGTCTTGGGGTCATACAGGGTAAACCGGTGACGGTTCGGCCAGACCGTGCCATCAGGGCCCAGCATGTCGAACCGCCATTGCCCGCCCTGCCGTAAGTCAATTTCCTTGGTCGTGCAGGAAAACCCCTCGGGGCCGAACCAATGCGGCAAGAGCATTGGGTCGGTCCAACAGCGCCAGACATTTTCGGCGCTCGCATGGATCAGGCGGGTCAGGGTGATCTGGCGCTCCTGTCTCATCAAAGTCTGCGCAAGGTCTTCCAACTGGTCGGCAGCAGAGCCCCAGCCTTGATGGAATCCCATTTGGGCATGCGCTTTGGCATCCGCCGCGTTGCGGTGACGCACCACGGCGCGGTAATCGGTGCCGTCGCCGTTGGGGGTAAAGGTCACGATGGCGACAAACCGCAGACCAGCACCGGATTCCAGCTCTGCCATAGGGGCGAAATCTTCTGCCAGAATGTCGGTAAAGACCAGTTTGCTCGGCGCAACCACCTCCAGAAAACTGCCCTCATTCGGCACCTTCTCACCTCCGGGGCCGTTCATCAGGGTGAAAAAACGCCCCCCCGCGCGCAGATCGGTGACGGCCTCGGACACATGCCACGGTTTGGGGCAGAACCATTGGCAGATCAGAGCGGGTTCCGTCCAGCAGCGCCAAACAAGTGCGGGTGGGGCGTTCAAGGTGCGTTCCAGCACCAGGTCGACGTCAGGGTTGATCTGCACTCTCGTTCTCCTTTTTCTGCAACTGGGCCATCAGCACTTCTGGCTGATCGGTCCGCGCCGCCCACTGTGCGCGCTGGTCGGCCAGCCAACCAACCGTGGCCACCAGCGTATCAGGGCGAGCGGTGCACAGGCGGGTTCGGCCCTGCTTTTGGGTGGTAATCAGTTGCGCCGCTTCCAGCACCGACACATGGCGCAGGATGGTGGGCAATGCCAAGCCGGTAGGACGGGCAAGCTCCGAGACGGGAAGCGCGCTCAGCCCGATCCGTGCCAGCATCGCGCGGCGGGTGGGGTCGGACAGCGCCTGAAAGATCAGGTCAAGATCAGCATCATGTTTAGCCATATAGCTAAGTAACATGGTTTCTGGCGCAGGGTAAGCCGCCAAATCACTGTCAGCGCGACATACGGTAACTGGGTGTCAGGCTAGAGGGCCGCAGATACAATTCATCTTGCACATCTCGGCTGCAAAGACCACGCCGTCGACTTGCCCGCCAGCCCAAGAACCCTGCCTTCGCGAGGGGTAGTGTCGCCGAACCCAAAACGCTGCGGGGCGACCCTTAGACGGAGCGAGCCGAGGGCGAGAATTGCCATACGCCAAGACGCAGACTGTTTCAAAATACGGCAGCATCGGCCCGTTGCAAGTCTGTGGGGTGCAATCTGCAGGCAATCCTTGGATCGACGGTTGCTGGGTGGTCAAAGGGTGCAGGGGTTTGACCGTGCAGCCCGGAAAGACCCGCAAATGCGGGTGCAGCAAAGGCTTGATGACGAGACGAATTGCGTATCTGATGCTCAGGATTGACCCGGTTTCGGAGGATATGATGGCGCAACGTGTGGAACGTGCTGGCTTGCAGGTTGATCCCATACTGGCTGATTTCATCGAGCAACGCGTCCTGCCCGGCACCGATGTGGACCGCCAAGCGTTCTGGACCGGTTTTGCCGGCCTGATCGATGATTTCGGTCCACAAAACCGCGCCTTGCTGGACCGCCGTACCACGTTGCAAACCGCCATCGACTCATGGCACCGGGCGCGGCGGTCAGTTCCCTTCGACCATCCGGCCTATGCCGAGTTTCTGCGCCAGATCGGCTATCTGCTGCCCGAAGGCGAGGATTTTCAGATCGACACCGCCAATGTCGACCCCGAAATCGCCACACAGCCCGGTCCGCAACTGGTGGTGCCCATCACCAATGCCCGCTATGTGCTGAACGCCGCCAATGCCCGCTGGGGCTCGCTTTACGACGCATTTTACGGCACCGATGCAATGGGGTCGCCGCCCCCCGGCGGCGGCTATGACCGTGGTCGGGGCGCGCGGGTCGTGGCACGGGCACGGGTGTTTCTTGACGATGCCTTTCCGATTGCCGGCACCAGCCACGCCGATGTGCGTCGCTATCAAGTGGTGAACAGTGTTTTGCTGGTCGATGACTTGCCATTGATCGAGCCGCAGAAATTCGTGGGCTACCGTGGCAATCCCAAGGCGCCGGACTCGGTCTTGCTGCGCAACAATGGCCTGCATGTCGAACTGGTCTTTGACCGCGCCCATCCGATCGGCAGCCGTGATCAAGCCGCCCTCGCCGACATCATCGTGGAATCAGCCGTCTCAGCCATCATCGATTGCGAGGATTCGGTGGCCTGCGTCGATGCCGAAGACAAGGTGGCGGCTTATGAAAACTGGCTGGGCCTGATGAAGGGCACCCTCGACGCGCGTTTTGTCAAGTCCGGTCGCCCCATGACCCGCACACTGAACCAGGACCGCGCCTTCACCAGGCCAGACGGCAAGCCGATGCATGTCAAGGGCCGCGCCTTGCTGTGGATCCGCAATGTCGGCCATCTCATGACCAATCCCGCCATCCTCGACCATAACGGCGCCGAGGTGTATGAAGGACTGATGGACGCAATGATCACCGTCCTGATCGCAAAACATGATCTGGCGCGGCAAAGTGGCTTGCGCAACAGCCATCATGGCGCAATCTATGTAGTGAAACCAAAGATGCACGGGCCGCAAGAGGTGGCCTTTGCCGACGCGGTCTTTGCCCGGGTCGAGGATGTGCTCGGCTTGCCGCGCCACACGGTCAAGCTGGGCATCATGGACGAGGAGCGGCGCACGACCGTCAACCTGAAAGAGTGCATCCGGGCGGCGCGGTCGCGCGTGGCATTTATCAACACCGGCTTTCTGGACCGGACCGGCGACGAAATTCACACCTCGATGGAGGCGGGCCCTTTCAGCCGCAAGGATTTCATCAAGCGTAAATCTTGGATTGGCGCCTATGAAAACCAGAATGTCGATATCGGGTTGCAATGCGGCCTGTCGGGCCGTGCCCAGATCGGCAAGGGCATGTGGGCCGCGCCCGATCTGATGGCGGCGATGCTGGAACAAAAGATCGAACATCCCAAGGCCGGGGCCAATTGCGCTTGGGTCCCCTCGCCCACCGCAGCGACGCTGCACGCGCTGCATTACCACCGCATCGACGTCTTTGCGGTGCAGCGGCGGCTGGCCGCAGGCGGGCGGCGCGGCTTTATCGAGACGGTTCTGGAGATTCCGCTGGCCAGCTATCGTCACTGGACCGAGGCGCAGATCCTGCGCGAGGTCGAGAACAATGCCCAAGGCATCCTTGGCTATGTGGTGCGATGGGTCGATCAGGGGGTGGGCTGTTCCAAAGTGCCCGATATGAACGATGTGGGGCTGATGGAGGACAGGGCGACCTGCCGCATCTCGTCGCAGCATATCGCCAATTGGCTGCATCACGGCGTGGTCAGTGCAGATCAGGTCGAGCAATCCTTGCGCAAGATGGCGGCCTTGGTTGACCGGCAAAATGCGGACGACCCGCTTTATCGGCCCATGGCCCCGGATTTCGACGGCATCGCCTTTGGTGCGGCGCGGGAATTGGTCATGAAGGGGCGGCAGCAGCCATCGGGCTATACCGAGCCTGTGCTGCATGCGCGGCGGTTGCAGGTCAAGGCGGGCAACCGTTAGGCCATGGGGCCAACCCCGGGGGTTTCACACCCCCGGCCCCCGTGGAATATTTGGGCCAAAATGAAAGGGGCGATCGGCGTCAGGGTTGGGATGCTGGAGAGGATACGATCCTGCTAACCTATATCGAGGGCGATGGCGTGGGCGCGTTGGTTCACGTCGCCCAAGGCGGCCTGTACGGCGCGGTGGCGGGCAAGCCGTGGCAGGCCCGCCAGCATCGTTGCGCGGATGCGGATGGCAAAGTGGCTTTCCCCGCTGCCATCGTCGCCCGAATGGCCCGCATGGCGGTGGCTTTCATTGATCACCGTCAGCTCGGTTGGGCAAAAGGCGCGTGTCAAGCGATCTTGTATGTCATACTCGATGTTCATTTTTCCGCGCACCCCTTCTATCGGCTCCAAATTGGTCTAAACTTCTAGCCCCGAGTCGGAAAGAGTTCAGATGACCAAAACGCCGCCCTTCGAGTTTGATATCCGCGTGTCCTCGGACAAGGCCAAGCGCAAGACCGTGCGACGGGGCATGTCGGGCGCGTTCGAGACATCGCAAAAGCCGTGCGACTATCCGGGCTGTACCATAAGGGGTGCCTACCGGGCGCCGAAGTCGCCAGATCATCTGGACGAGTTCTTCTGGTTCTGCCGTGATCATGTGCGCGAGTACAATCTTAAGTGGAATTTCTTTGGCGCGGCCACCGATGAAGAGTTTCAAAAACTGCTGGACAAGGACCGTTTGTGGGAGCGCGAGACCAAGCCCTTCAGTCGCAAGGATGACGGGCGGGCCTGGGCGCGGCTTGGCGTGGCCGATCCGATGGACCTGTTGGGCGACAAGTCGACGCAGAGCAAGGTCAGGCAGGTAAACAACGTCACCCGTAAACTGCCCGCGCAGGAGCGCAAGGCGGTCGAGATTCTGGATGTGCGCGACACTTGGACCAAGACGGAAATCCGCAAGCAATACAAAAGTCTGGTCAAGGATCTGCATCCGGACATGAACGGTGGTGACCGCGGTGACGAAGAGCGCTTGCAAGAGGTTGTCTGGGCCTGGGATCAGATCAAGGACAGCCGTTACTTCAAGGAGTGAGCCGTCAGACGGCTAGCAACCGGGATTGGGCACTGAACTTGGTGCGGCGCTGTTGCCGACAAACCTGACTCAGCGGGATCACAGCCTGCGAATAAAATCATACTTCAAAAGCCAGATCAGCACGCGGTCCACGATGATCTGTTTCAGGGTCGTCGTCCGGACCAGTTCCGTCATATCTGTACCGTTTTCACCCGCGCTTGTGACAGCGGCCAGAACGGATGCGATCTGCGCCTCGGACGCGAACAGGCGCTTTAGGGCCGCATAATTGCGCAGGGCCAGCAGTTCGGTCAGGTTTGGGCGGCCGGTCAGACCAGTGGCACGGTAGCGGTGCTGTGCGGGGTCGATCTGTTCGGTTGGATAGGCAGCGAACAGCAATGTGGGCGAGGGGGCGATCGGCAATTGAGGACCCGGGATGCGGTGGCTGCGCGACAGGCCAGCGATGCGGCGACGCTCCTGTTCGGCCCACAGGTCCTGCATCTGGGGAATTACTGTAGCCCAGTCATAGGTCCGCCGCACATGCTGCAGTGCCGCCGCCCCCAAACGGTCGCGCAGGCCGGGGTTGGTGGCAAGCTGCAGGATGCGCGCCGTAAGGTCGGGCATGTCGACCTCGGTCAGCGCCGAGACCGAGGCACAATACTGACTGTAATCATCGATCCCGCCCTGCAGGCGCAGGGATTCGCTGGCCAGATGCATCGGCCCCAGCGTCCGCGTTTTGACGCGAAAACCGACAGCGGGTGGCACGGTGTCCTTCATGCCATCCCAATCCGACACCAACAGGGGCAGGCCTGCCGCCATCCCCTCCAACGGTGCCAGGCCGAAGGTTTCCTGAATATTGTCGATAATGAACAGCGAAACATCGGCGCCCGACAGGGTTTCCAGCCGGTCCTGCGGGCTGGCGCCGTCCAACAGCAGGAAACCCACATCCGGCATCAGCCGTGCCGCGCCCTCCACAAAGACCGCCTTGGCATAGGGATGGCGGAAGACGCCGCAAAACACCACATGCAGTTTCTGGCCCTTTGGCAGCGCGGCCTGCGCCTGCTGCATGGCGATGAAGATCGGCAAGGGGTCGAACTTTTCGTGCGGGGTCAGGCGGGCGATGGTCGAGAACACCACATCCTGCGGGCCGCAGTTCAACCGGTTGCGCAGGGCCGCGCGGGCGGCGGGGTTGCGGGCAAAATCATCGGTGTGAATGCCAAGGGGCACCACAGGCAGCATCGGGCGCGGCGGCGGGTCGGTGCGGAACCGCTGGCGGATATGCGCGTCGATTAGGTCCATCTGCATAATCACTGCGGCGCGCACGCTGGCTGATGTGCAAATCAGCGCGTCCCACTCCATCACCGGCCCCATCCGCAGGTCGTAGAAGCCCTGCATGATCGCCATGGTCGAGGTGGTGTGCGTGATGCCGCAAATCGTCCAGGCAGCCGAGCCGCTATCTGCCCGCCGCCAGGCTTCGGATGCAAAATTCGCTGCAGGATAGTACATTTGCGTGACCGGTGCCATGGCACCCGGTCGCAGCAGACCGACGGCGCGCAACGGGATCGCGGGGCGCAGGGTTTGTGACAGTTCGCTCACCTCTTGCGCCTCGACCGTCGATTTGGCCAGAATGACAAATTCGGTCACATCGGCATGGCTTAGAAAGCCCTTCAGAAAGGACTCGCCTGCCACCCGGCGGCCATTGATGCCCTTTTCCTTGGGCCGGTAGCCATCCGAGGCATAGAAGATCGCCGCATTTGCTCTGGTCATTTCGCCTGCATCCACAGCCAAGGGGTTGGTCCACCACGCCATTCCCACAGCGCGATCAATCGGTCGAGGTCGGAAAGCTCTTCCATCCAGCCGGGCAATCGGGCCTCGATCTGGCGGTCGATCCGAAGGATACGGTGGCTTGCGGCAAAGCGGTCGGTCAGCAGGTCGGTCAGGCCGGGACGCATCACGTCGTGACATTCGACCAGAATGTCGGCACGGGTCAGGGCGGGGGCCGCGACATGGTCCAGCAGGTCGCCCTCGCCCCCCTCGATATCGCACAGGATAAGGGTCTTTTGCGCAGCACAGATCGCCAAGTCCAAGTGATCCATGCGGCCGCCAACCTCAACCCTGTCCTCAACGCCATTCATCCGCGCAAGACGCCGGCACAGGTCCTGCGCCTTGAGGCTGTCATCGCGCGCAAGAATGCGTGATGAGGGCATCCGCCGGGCCAATCCGACCGCATAGTACCCCTCAGCGCAGCCGATATCGACCACCAGCGGATAGCCGCGCGCAATGATCTCTTCGATCACTGGGGTCAGACTGGCCTCATAAACCCCGAGCAGTCGCGACGATGCCGATCCTTCGGCGGCGCGCACCCCATAGTTCATCCCCTGAAACGGGCCCGACAACACCATGGTTCCAGATCGCGTGACTAAGGTATTGGCGATCAATTCGGCCCGCCATTTGGCCAGAAGACGCAGGGCAGCGGCGAGATTGGCGATGTCCGGCTCTTTGGCTGCCAGTTTGCGCAGGGCATCGGTCGCGGCAATGGTCAGGGTCGAGGGCGGCAAGGCAAACTCCGTGGCGATGCGCCATCGTTAGCGGCGACTTGGTGTCCTGTCCATGGGATGGGGCGTGGCAGACCGAAGACGGAGAGGCTTTTCAAGAAAGAAATGAGTATTTGGGCCAGGATCGTGCCGTCAGCAATCATTCCAGCATGTCAGCCTTTCCGCCGGACTCTAAATCGAACCATGCCGCATGAGGCCGGGCTATGCCGAATGGGAATGGGATTTGTCGGGGTCAGGTGGTTTCTGGCGATTGCCGTTGCAGGCCGCGCGTTTCGCACTGTCGCCGCCAGCGATGAAGGGCGCTGCGTCTGGCTTGGCGGTCGGACGGGAAGTGCTCTTGGATTGCGGCGATGATCTGATCAAAGGTCAAGGTGGCGATGCGGGCAAGGATGAACGCCTCAAGGTCGGGGTCGCCTTCGATCTTGCCAGGACGGCCAGAGCGATGGGCGCGGCGGTGTTCGGCCTGCAATGCCTCACGGGTTTGCCTGGTGTTCAAGGGCGGTTGAACAGGGTGTTCAACATCGGGTTCAACGGGCTTTGAAAGTGAGGCTTGGGCTGAGATCGCCCATGCCGTCGCAGCCTGTATGTGGGCCATGGCTTGGCGAAGATCGGCGATGATCTGACCCACCAGCGCCAGCGGATCGGGGTTTTCGGCACCGTTTGTCACGTCGCCACCCTATTCAAGCCACCGTGTTCAAATAGCGCCGCACCGTGCTTGTGGCCACGCGCACGGTGCGGGCGATGTGCGCGTTCGGCTGGCCCTGCCAGGCCATCATCTGCACCAGCCATTTGCGGGCCAGCGGGATGCGCTGGATCATCTGCATGTCGGGATATGCGGCAAGCGCCTTGGCCTTGTCATGGCCCACAGGGGCCTCAAGGGCGGAGCGCCCGCCGGGGGCAGCGGCCAAGTACAACTCGGCCCCGCCAAAGCGGATCAGGAAGGCCACGGTCAAATCTGGCCCAAGCACCTCGACAAAGGGGGCGACTTGGGCAGTCGGGCGCGGCATGGGGCGGGCAAGGTCAGTCATGCGGTCAGTCATGGGGGGCGTCCTTTCGTTTGGTGCCCCAGACCGTCAATCGGGCAAAGCCGGTCTGGAAAAGCGGGTCTGGGGCGGTGATGCGCGCCGTCCGCAACTGCGGCGCGCCACATCGCGCGGGGCGGGTCCAAAGCACCCCGCGCAATCTTATGCGGCCAAGGAGCCGGGTTTCAGGCCAAGCTGGCGGCAAATGGAGTCTGCCGTGTCCGACCGGATGCCCGCCGGTGCGGGCGGCGGTTGGCCCATGGCTGCGCCCAGGGTCTTGGTCAGGTTGCCGAAGACCGGGCCGGTCTTGGCCAGGAAGGTGTCAAAGGCTGCTTCATCCGACCGGCACAGAGACAGCGCCCAGTCGCGCATTCC
>JBAXXO010000058.1:0-14229 GCA_037127855.1 Alphaproteobacteria bacterium | reverse complement strand
TGAATATGTTCGGCCAGATGATCCGCATCCTGCCAAACGCCCCAGATGAAGGGCGAGGCGCGGCGTGATAGCCATGACAGGCCCAGAAAATACAGGCCCGGCAGATCAGCCACGCCGCGATGATGTTTCGGGCGACCCTGGGCATCAAAGCCGTCGACTTGCAACCAGCTGAAATCCATCGCATAACCCGTCGCCCAGATGATGCTGGTCACGCCTGCCGCGCCCAGATCAAGGCGCAACACCGGGTTCGTGACGCAATCAGGATCGGGGCCGAAGATCCGGGCCTGAGGTTCCAGCGGCAGATCTAGGCCATTTTGGGCGACATAGGCGTCCGCGCGGTCCAGCACTGCCAGATAATTGGCATCGCCACCGGCAATGTTGCGCGCAAGATCAGGGGCAATCTCCATCACGCCCTCGACACAGGTTCCAGCACGGCCCAACAGCACAATTCCCCGCCGCGCAAGGTTGCGGAAATCGACCGTGTGTCCGCCAAGGGCACCGCTGACGGCGATGGTGATATGCTCGGTGCCAGGCGTTCGCGCCTTGGCATCCCATTGACCCAGCGCCCCCAGCCACCAGACGAAATCACGGCCGCGGTAGGCACGCGGCGGGCGGTCATGCGGCCCAACCGACAGAAAAACCTTGCGGCCCGCACGCGTCAGTTCATCGGCAATCTGCGAGCCCGACGACCCTGCGCCTACCACCAGCACAGAACCCTGCGGCAACTGACCCGGATTGCGATAGGCCGAAGAATGTATCTGCAAAAGCCCCGCCGATTGCGGCACCGTGTCGGGGATCAAAGGGCGCTGAAACGGGCCCGTGGCGGCCACCACGTTGCGCGCAACGACAAGCCCTTCCGAGGTGTGAACCTGAAAGCTGCCATCCCGCTGTCGGGTGACCCGTGTCACCTCGACCCCACAGCGGACCGGGGCCCTGGTCTGATGTGCGACCTGTTCGAAATACTGCACGATCCGGTCGCGTGGGGCGAATGCGTCCGGGGCAAGATCGTCAAAGGTCAGAATGGGAAAGCGGTCGTGCCAAGCCGGTCCATTGGCCACCAGCGAATCCCATCGCTCAGACCGCCAGCGTTCGGCGATGCGGTGGCGTTCCAGCAGCAGATGCGGCATCCCCCGCCGACCCAGATGCGCGCTCAGCGCCAGACCCGCCTGTCCCGCGCCAACGATCAGCGTTTCGATGCTTTCTGCCAACATAACCTGCCCTTTTCAAAACACCCGCAGCATCCAGCCGCTCCGTGCAATCTGGGTCTAATCGATTTGCAACAGGCTGGAAAACACCATTTTTCAGGGTTTTGCCAGGGATAACCCTGAACAGGGGCCGGTTCGGCACCGCTCGGCGCGGTCAATATCGTGTGGACCGCCGCCTACATGGTTGTGGCTATGCGCACTAAGTGCTTGGGCCGGATTGACTTTCACGGTCCGCGAATCTGATCGTACTTGACCTTGGCACAGGATGCCTGCCACATCTGACCGACAGGGAACTCGCTGTTGTCGTGATCAAGGAAGATGGCCCATCCAACCCAAAGGTGACAGAAACATGCCAACCGTGCTGACAGTGGGAAGCCTGCACTACGACATCATGGTCGAAACCGACCACCTGCCGCGCAAGGATGAAACCGCCACCGGATCGCGCTGGTATCCCAAATTCGGCGGCAAGGGTGGCAATCAGGCGGTGGCAGCGGCCAAGGCTGGAGCAGTCAGCCGCATGGTTGGGGCCGTGGGCCAGGATACCTTCGGCGACATGCTGCGCCGCGAACTTCGCAAGGGCGGCGTCGAAGATCAGTTCGTAGCCTCCCTGCCGAATGTTGGTTCGGGGATGAGCGTGGCCATCGTTGACCGGCAGGGCGACTATGCCGCGACAATCGTTTCGGGCGCGAACCTGTTGATTTCCGAGCAGACTTTGACAGATCCCACTGTCTGGCGCGATGTCGGGTTGCTGGTCTTGCAGAATGAAATCCCGCAGGCGGTCAACATCGCCGCCGCGCGGGCAGCCAGATCACGTGGCATCCGGACGCTGCTGAACGCCGCCCCTTGGCGCGCCTTGTCGGCCGATCTGTGCGGGACCATGGATATTCTGGTGGTCAATGCCGTCGAAGCCGAGATGATGGGCGCACAACCTGTTGCGTCACTGGTCAGCGCCCAGGCAGCGGCGCAGCATCTGGCAGGTCGGTTTGCAACAGTAGTGGTCACGGCTGGCGCGGCCGGGTTGGCTGCGGCGGGTGCCGGGATGGTGGCCTTCGGGGTGCCTGCTGAGACGGTTCGGGTTGTCAGCAGTCACGGCGCAGGCGACTGTTTCATCGGGACATTGGCGGCGCGTATGGCCGGTGGTGCGGACCTGCATCTGGCATGCCGGTCGGCGGCGCAGGCGGCGGCGCGGCACGTTGCGGGCTTGTAACATCAGATCAACCGACGAACGCCCCGCGCCCCTACTTGGTATGAAACGGCCCCACTCCGGCGTTCATGCCCTCGTTTCCATGCGGGCTTTGATCCGACGGACTGTCAACCACACGGCTGCGACAACCAAGGGGGTCAATGCGGCCATCGCAAAGGGCTTTTCGATGCCCCAGTTTTCCGCCAGCGGCGCCACGACATAGGCCGCCAGCGACACGGCATAATAGCTGATGGCCACCACTGACAGACCTTCGACCGTATGTTGCAACCGCAGCGCCAGATCGGCGCGTCGGTCCATGCTGGCCAGCAGATCCTGATTCTGCGCCGAACGTTGCACATCGACGCGCGTGCGCAGCAATTCGGCCGCACGCTGTGCGCGGTCGGCCATGCTTTTCAGCCGTGTATCCGTCGACTTTACTGTGCGCATCGCAGGATCATAGCGCCGCATCATGAACTCACCAAAGGTCTGGCGGGCCGCAAACCGCTCCTCGCCCAGCGCCTCGATCCGCTGGTTCACAATCGCCTCATAGGCCAGCGTGGCACCAAACCGGAAAGACGCGCCCACCGCCAGATTTTCCAGATCGGCGGCGATGTTCAGCAATTCGTGCAGCGCCGCATCGGCAGGACGATCCTCGGCGTTCAGGTCGGCCATCAGATTGGTCAGGCGCGGGTCAATCCGGTTCAGCGCAGCGCCAAGCTCGCGCGCCTTCATCAGGCCCAGCATCGACATGGCGCGATAGGTCTCAATTTCGCACAGCCTTTGCACGATCTGGCCGACACGACTGGCCGAGGTGCCTGGCCGGACAAATACCGCAAAGCGCATATGGCCCGCAGGGTCGATGCGAAAATCGGTGGCGATGACAGCGGTCCCCTCGGCCACCCGCGCCGCTGTCAGACTCTCGGCGACAAACCAGCCCTCCAGCCGCGCGAACATCTCGGCGTCGTCCTGCGTCATCTCGTCAACGCGGATCAACACCGAGGCCACGCGCTTGCCGGGCGCCTGATCAAGCCAGTCTTCGGGCAGGACCTGGGCCTCGGACGGATCAAAGGGTCGGGCGGAAAGCCCGGGGGTAAAGGCAGTGTAGGTTACGAATTCGGTATGACTTTCCCATTTCAACTCCGACCGTCCGATGGGCCCCATGAAATGGGTGGCGTCGGGCTGTGGATGGGCGGTGGCATGACGGTCAAGCAGCGCGACCAGATGCGCGCGGTCCATCGCCTTGTCGCGAACAGCCTGATCCTCCGGCTCTTTGATGGCCACAAAGACGGCGGAACTTGGCACCGGCAGCACGGGAAATGGCCGGGCATGCAGTTCATTCACAAGTACATAGCGCAGGGGATGGTCGGGCAGGGTCATGTCACTCTCGGGTCGCTTTGATTGATGCTTAGCGCATCCAGCAGGCGAGGAAAGCGTCTTGTGCGTCCACAGGCACAGTTTCACGCTACACATTCGTAGACTGGCAAAAATGCAAAGCAATCAGGCTGCGGGTGGCCCAGCCATGAAGAGGGGGGCGGCGTGGCCCCCCTGCCCCTGATCTGCGATCCGTATCAGACGTTGCGGGCCGCCATGGTTGCCTTGGCCCACCACACGATATCATCCAGCAGCGCCTTGGACGATGGTGCGATCACCGTCTCGATGTCGGCGATCTTGCCCGAGCCACCCATACCGGGATGGATCTTGAAGAAATCCGACCCGCCGATACGGACATTGTTGCGAACCGGAACCATCTGCAATTCGACGGCAATGTTTTGCAGGTGGCCCAAGGCATTGGCCCCACCCATCGAGCCATAGGAAATCGCGCCCATTGGCTTGTGCGCCCATTCGACATAGGCCTGATCCAGCGCATTCTTCAAGGCACCGGTCAGCGAGCGGTTGTATTCTGCCACCACAAAGATATAGCCATCAAACTCAGCCAGTTTCTTTTGCCACGCGACGGCATTGGCATCCTGCGTCGTCATCCAGGCGTTCGAGGCCATTTCGGCGAACAGCGGCAGATTGAAGTCACGCAGGTCCAGCAGTTCGACATCCATGTCGTCGCGGGTTTGAGCCTGCGCCAGCATCCAGTGGGCTGGAATGTCGGCAAAGCGGGTTGGGCGGGTTGATCCGATGATCAGGGCGATTTTGGGTTTGGCCATGATCGGTTCCTATTGGAAATGAAGCGCAAGATGCCATCGTATTGCACCTTCGCGCCGATTACCGCAACTGGGTATGGCCGCGCGGGACCTGTGCATCTGTGCAGTTTGGCCCTGGGATATCGGGGGCCGCCCCGCATAAGCACCTGGTTTTGGCGTAACAGGTCTTGCTCTGCCAATGCCCCGGTGCTTTATCTTGGGTCATGAACAAGCCAAATGACAATCCCGCCGATCCCTTCAAGAAAGCCCTTGCCGAGGCCACCCGTACCATGGCGGATGACCCGGACATGACGGTGACCTATTCGGTTGACCCGTCCGGCATGAACCGTGAGGGCATGCGCCTGCCGCAGGTCAGCCGCCGCATGACGCGTGACGAGGTGTTGCTGGCGCGTGGCACGGCAGATGCCTTTGCCTTGAAGCGGCGCTATCACAATGAAAGGGTCGCGGCCAAATATGCGCCGACCGGGGCGCTGGCGCGGGAAATATTTGACCAGATGGAAACGGCGCGCTGCGAAGCCGTGGGCGCGCGCGCCATGCCCGGCACCGCCACCAATATCGACGCCAAGATCGCCCATGAGGCCGACCGCAAGGGCTATGCCCAGATCACGAACTCGGCCGAGGCGCCCCTGCCGGTGGCGGCGGGCTATCTGGTGCGGCATCTGGCGACCGGGCGGCCCTTGCCCAAGGCGGCGGCCAATGTGATGGAGTTGTGGCGCGGCTTCATGGAAGAGCAGGCGGCGGGCACCTTGGGCAATCTTGACGATGTGCTGGCCGATCAATCGGCCTTTGCCCGACTGGCGCGCCAGATGATCTCCGATCTGGGTTATGGGGACCAGTTGGGCGATGACCCAGACCGGCAGGAAAACGAGGATACCGGCAACGACGATCAGGACGACGACAGCCCCGAGGAACAAGGCGCCGAAGAAACCGAGTCCGAAGAGTCAGAGGCCAGCCCCGAACAATCACAAGACGACCAGCAGGACGACAGTCAGGCGCAGGTCACCATGGAAGACAGCGCCGACATGGAGACCGGCGAGGAGGCCGAATTGCCCGAGGGCGAGGCACCGCTAGAACCGCCACCGCCCGCGCCCTATTCGGATGCCGATCCAAACTACACCGTCTACAGCACCGAATATGACGAGGAAATAAAGGCCGAAGACCTCGCCGAACCTGCCGAACTGGAACGCCTGCGCGCTTATCTGGATCAGCAGCTGGAACCCTTGAAAGGGGCTGTCAGCCGCCTTGCCAACAAACTGCAACGTCGCTTGCAGGCCCAGCAGAACCGGTCTTGGGACTTTGATCTGGAAGAGGGTGCGCTGGATGCGGGCCGTCTGGCGCGGGTGGTGGCGAACCCGACGACGCCGCTGAGTTTCAAGCAAGAAAAGGACACCGAGTTTCGCGACACGTGTGTGACCCTGCTCTTGGACAATTCAGGCTCGATGCGGGGGCGGCCGATCTCGATTGCGGCGATCTGTGCCGATGTGCTGGCGCGGACGCTGGAGCGGTGCTCGGTCAAGGTCGAGATCCTTGGTTTTACCACGCGGGCGTGGAAGGGTGGGCAAAGCCGCGAGAAATGGCTTTCGGCGGGGCGGCCTGCAGGTCCAGGTCGGCTAAATGATCTGCGGCATGTCATCTACAAGAATGCGGATTCGCCGTGGCGGCGGGTGCGGCCCAATCTGGGGCTGATGATGAAAGAGGGTCTGCTGAAAGAGAATATCGACGGTGAAGCGCTGGAATGGGCGCATCGGCGTTTGAGCGCGCGTCCCGAAGCGCGCAAGATCCTTATGGTGATCAGCGACGGCGCACCGGTGGATGACAGCACCTTGTCGGTCAATTCGGCGAATTTTCTGGAAAAGCACCTGCGCGATGTGATTTCCATGGTCGAGCGTCGGCGGGCGGTGGAGTTGATCGCGGTGGGCATCGGGCATGACGTCACGCGCTATTACCAGAGGGCCGTCACGATCACCGATGTCGAGCAATTGGCCGGTGCCATGACCGAACAACTGGCGGCCCTGTTCGAGGTGGACCCCAAGAAGCGGGCGCGGGCCTTTGGCAAGCGCCACGCGGCTTGACCCGAAATCGGGGCTTTCCGCCCCGAACCCCGAGAATATTTGGGCCAAAATGAAAGGATGGCGGCGTGTTTCAGACATTCGAGGTTGTGGCCTCGCCTTTGCAGGGAGCCGGACGATTGGCATCCCTGCGGGCGGCCTTGGCAGCCGCAGGGCTGGCGGGGTTCATCGTGCCTCGGGCCGATGCGCATCAAGGCGAATATGTCAGCCCACGCGATGAGCGGTTGCAGTGGCTGACCGGCTTCACCGGGTCAGCCGGGTTTTGTGTGGTGCTGCCTGACGTGGCTGGGGTTTTCATCGACGGGCGCTACCGTACGCAGGTCAAATTGCAGGTCGATCTGGCGGTTTACACGCCAGTGCCCTGGCCGGATGAATTGCCGGGGCCGTGGATTGCGGCACATCTGGCGCAGGGCGTCGTCGGCTATGACCCGTGGCTGCACACTGCCGAGGAAATTGGCAAGATCGAGGCCGCCTTTGCAGGGGGCGAGGTCGTGTTGCGACCCTGCACGAATATGGTGGATGCCGTCTGGGTGGATCAGCCGGGGCCAACCTTGGGCCGGGTCTTTGTGCAGGGTGATGAGTTGGCCGGGGAAAGCTCGGCGGCGAAGCGGGCGCGGCTGGCCGAAGGGTTGCGGCATGCGGAGCAACAGGCGGCAGTGTTGACCTTGCCCGACTCGATCTGCTGGCTGTTGAACATTCGCGGTGCAGACGTGCCGCGCAATCCGGTGGTTCAGGCTTTTGCGGTGTTGGGGTCGGATGGTGGTCTGGATCTGTTTGCCGACTGCGCCAAGTTCGGGCCCGAGGTTTTGGCGCATTTGGGGCCGCAGGTGCGCTTGCATCCGGTGCTGGAATTCGTGCCGTATCTGTGCGGGTTGGCGGGGCCGGTGCGCGTCGACAAAGCCACGGCCCCCATTGTGCTGTCGCAAGACATGACGGCCGCCGGCGTTCAGCTGGTTTGGGGCGATGATCCGTGCAAGCTGCCCAAGGCTGTCAAGAACCCGGCCGAGATTGCGGGAATGCGGGGCGCGCATCTGCGCGACGGTGCGGCGATGGTCGAGTTCTTGGCCTGGCTGGACGACCGTTTGCCCAAGGGCGGCCTTAGCGAAATTGACGTGGTGGTGGCGCTGGAGGGGTTTCGGCGGGCGACCAATCTGCTGCACGACATCAGCTTTGACACAATCGCCGGTGCCGGGCCGAACGGCGCCATCATGCATTACCGGGTGACCGAGGATAGCAACCGTGCCGTGGGCAGCGACACATTGTTGCTGGTGGATTCGGGCGCGCAATACCGCGACGGCACCACCGATATCACCCGGACCGTCGCCGTGGGCGACCCCGGCCCCGAGGCGCGGGCCTGTTACACCAGGGTTTTGCAAGGCATGATCGCTATCAGCAGGGTGCGCTGGCCCAAGGGCCTTGCGGGCCGTGATCTGGACCCCTTGGCGCGGTTCAACCTGTGGCTGGCCGGTCAAGACTTTAATCATGGCACGGGGCACGGGGTGGGCGCTTTCCTGTCGGTGCATGAGGGACCGCAACGCCTGAGCCGGCTGTCCGAGGTGGCTTTGGAGCCCGGAATGATCCTGTCGAATGAACCGGGCTATTACCGCGAAGGGGCCTTTGGCATCAGGATCGAAAACCTGATCGTCGTGCAGACGGCCCCTGCTTTGCCCGGCGGTGATGCCCGAGAGCAGTTGAGTTTCGAGACGCTGACATTTGTCCCGTTTGACCGCCGCCTGATTGTCGTGGCGGACTTGTCAGCCGGCGAGCGTGCTTGGATCAACGCCTATCACGCAGAGGTGTCTTTGCACCTGCGCCCGCGCGTGTCAGTCTTTGCGAGGGTCTGGCTGGACCAAGCCTGTGAACCGCTGTGAGGGCACCATGAGCGATCATATCAAGATATCCCCGGCCCACGGACGTTATCGTGTAAAGTTGGGCGACACCGTCATCGGCGAAACCGTGGCTGCTATGGCACTGGTCGAGGGCGGCGGCAGGGCGGTCATCTATGTGCCGCGCGCGGATATGCGGATGGATTTGTTGCAGGCCACAGACCATCACACAACGTGCCCGTGGAAAGGCTTGGCCAGCTATTTCTCAATCGGAAATGCCGCGAATGTGGTGTGGTCCTATGAAAACCCCAAGTCCGGGTGCGACGCCATTGCCGGTCATCTGGCATTCTATCCTGCCGTGACGGTCGAGAAGGTCTGACACGCGGCACGTCTTGGACGTGGGATTGCCCAAATGATGATCATGCCGGGCTTGCATCGTCCTGGGCGCCCGTCATTGCTGCGGTCTGTCGAATACGCTCGACCATTGCGCGCAAGCCGTTCGAGCGTTGGGCCGACAAATGATCGTTCAGACCCAGGCGGCCAAGTTCCCACACCGCGTCAACCTGCAGAACCTGCGACAGTGGCAGTCCGGCATAAAGACGGTGCAGAATGGCGATCAGACCGCGCACGATCAGCGCATCACTGTCGCCTTGAAAGTCGAACCGTCCGCCGCTGACCTTCGGCAGCAGCCAGACCTGACTGGCGCAGCCCTGCACTTTCAGGGCGGGAACCTTGAAACTGTCGTCCAGGGGCGGCATGGCCTTGCCCAGTTCGATGACATGGCGATAGCGGTCCTCCCAGTCGTCGAGAAGATCGAAGGTATTGGCAAGTTCTTCAAATGCGGGGTTGGCCATGGCGATCTCCTGACCTCCGCAGGTAATGCGCCTGGGCGGGCAGGTCCAGTGCCAAGCCTGCTTTTCAAGGGACTGCCACTGAAAGGGGCGCTTTTCAAAGACTGTTTCATCGGCTACCCAAGGGCAAACAGGGGGTCTGAATGAAACGGACGATGATTGCGGTTCTGAGTCTGACCTTGACCCTGACCGGCTGCGCAAGGTTGACAGAATCGCGTCTGAACCCTGTGAACTGGTTTGGGCGGGCACAGCCCGAAGTGCTGACCCAACTGTATGTAGCCCCGCAAGAGACGAGGCCCCTGATCGCCAAGGTGACCGATCTGCGAGTAGAGGCCTATCCAGGCGGGGCCATCGTAACGGCCACCGGATTGCCGCCGACCGATGGCTACTGGCAGGCCGAACTGGTGGGGCAGCCGGTGGATGGCCAAGGTCGTTTGGTGTTCGAATTCCGGGTCACTCCGCCGGCTGTTCCAGCAGGTGCGGGCACGGCCTATACACGGCAGATCACGGCGGCGACCACTGTCAGCACGATCAAGTTGCAGGGCGTTGCCAGCATCGTCGTACAAGGCGCCGATAACTCGCTGTCCTCGCGACGCTGATCTTGCGAGCCTGCTGGTGCGTGGCGTGCCTACAGCAAGATAATGTCCGATAGAGTCATACTCCTGATAACAAATAGGAGTGGTCGTGTGATTGGAGACGACAGCAGGATGCCGGTCTTCCGGATCACGCTCGGTCTAGCCGCCATACAGGCCCGCAACCCGTGCCCGCAGCCGGATCAAAGCCAGAACCGTGTCGATGGTCGGGGTTTGCGTGCCGGTAAGGCCGCCCAGTTCGACGACCGAGGCCAGCAGGGCGTCAATCTCCAACGGCCGGCCGGCAAGCAGGTCTTGCAGCATCGAGGTGCGGTGGGCACCTACCGCTGCGGCAGCCTCGATGCGGCGGTCTACGTCGATGGGAAAGCGCACACCGACCGATTCCGCGATCTGCTGAGCCTCGACCATCATGGCACGCGCCACGGATCGGGTGCCGGGATCGGTGCACAGACGGTCCAAAGTCGCATGGGTCAGGGCCGAGATCGGGTTGAACGACAGGTTGCCCCACAGCTTGACCCAGATCTCATCGCGCAGTCGCGGGCGCATCGGGGCGCGCAGGCCCGCTGCCGTCAGCGCGACAGACAGACGAAGGGCACGGTCCGATCTGGACCCGTCCGGCTCGCCAAGCGAAAAGCGATTGCCCTCGACATGCACGATGGTGCCGGGTTCAGACACCTCGGCGGCGGGGTAGACCACACATCCCAGCACACGGTCAGGGCCGATGCCGTTCCATTGCGCGTCCCCCGGATCGACCGAGGCCAGCCGCCTGCCCTCTAACGGGCCGCCATGCTTGTGGAAATACCACCAAGGCACGCCATTGACCCCGCTGACAAGGGTGCTGTCAGGCCCCAGAAGGGGTGCAAACTGCGGGACGAGGGGCGGCACGGAATGGGCCTTCAGGGTGACGATCACATAATCCTGCGGGCCAAGCAGGGTCGAATCGTCGGTTGCGCGCACCTGCACCGTCCGGCTTTGCCCGCCTTCGATCAAGGTCAGGCCGCGGGTCTGAATGGCTTGCAAATGCGGCCCGCGTGCGACAAGGCTGACATCGACGCCGGTTTGCGCCAGCTTTGCCCCCAGATAGCCGCCGATGGCACCTGCGCCGAATATGCAGATCTTCATCGCAGCCCCCTCGCGTTACGCCGCGGGTCCAAGACCCAGTTTTTCGGCCAGACCAATCCGTTGCAGCTTGCCCGTCGCCCCTTTGGGAATTTCCGGCAGGATCATCACACGGCGCGGCACCTTGAAATCGGCCAGCCGATCAGCGCAGAATTTGCGGATCGCCGCCTCGTCCGTCACCATGCCCTCGCGCAAGACCACGGCAGCGGCCACCTCTTCGCCCAGCTTGGGATGCGGCATGGCAAAGGTCACCACCTGCTGCACGGCGGGATGGTCCATCAAGATGCCGTCCACCTCCAGCGGGCTGATTTTTTCGCCCCCCCGGTTGATGATCTCTTTCAGGCGGCCGGTCAGTGAAAGATAGCCCTCGTTATCTAAGGTGCCCTGATCGCCCGTGCGAAACCAGCGTTGCCCTTCGGCATCAAAAAAGCTCTTGGCATTGGCCCCGGGATTGCCCTCATATCCCGGTGTCACATTCGGCCCGCAGATCACGATTTCACCGGTGCCGTTCATGATGATGTTTTCAACCTCATGCGCGATGCGGATCTGCGGACCCGCGGCAATTCCCACCGATCCTGGCTTTTGTGCCCGCGGCGGCAGCGGGTTTGACGCCATCTGATGCGCCGCCTCGGTCATGCCATAGGCCTCGATCACCGGCGCATTGAAGGTCTGCCCAAGCGAAATCATAACCTGCGCGGGCAGACTGGCCGAGGACGAGCGTATGAACCGCAAGGGATTGGCTGCAATGATCGCAGCATTGCGGTCGGCCCGGGCAAGAATGGTTTGATGCATGGTCGGAACGGCGCTGTACCATGTCGGCCTGGCCAACTCGAGCCAGGCGAAGAATCGCAGGGCGTCAAATCCGGGCGCGCACCAGACCGACGCCCCTGCCGCAAGACTGGACGACACCGCCGCCACCAACCCGTGAATGTGAAACAGTGGCATCATGTTCAGGCAGCGATCCGCAGGCGTCAGCGCCAGCGATGTGACGATATGCCTGGCCGAGGCCGCGACATTTGCCTGCAATAATGGCACGATCTTGGGCCGTGACGTGGTGCCCGACGTGTGTAATATCAGCGCCACATCCGAGGCTGCAAGGGCTGCCATATCCGCTGTCTGCACCAAATCACCCTCAGCGCGCAGGGTAAAGACGCCAGCAGGATCCGTATCCTCAAACGACAGGCGCAAGATCACCAGATCTGACCTTTGCGCCGCCCCAAGCGCCGGGCCATCATAACCCTCGGGCAACACGATGGCGCGGGCCTTCAGGTCGGTGAGGTAGAAGTCGAACTCTTCGGCGCGGTAGGCTGGGTTCAGCGGGGCCGTGGTCGCGGTCTGGGCAATTGTGAAAAAGGCCGACGCCATTTCCGGACCGTTCGGCAGCACGATCGCCACCCGGTCGCCACATCCAATGCCCGCCTCGTGCAACTGCCTGCGCACCCGCCCGGCCAGGTTGCGCAGGGCGCCATGGTTCAGCCAGGGCCGCCCGGGCGCGCCGATGGCAGGGGCATCGGCGGGATGTGCCGCGATCAGGCTGGTCAGCGTGTCAGTCATGCGGCGCCTCTTTTGTGACATTGATGCAAGAACAGCGCGGGCGCTGCTGCGTCAGCATCGGCCAAGTGACAGTTTGACGACGACAGTGTCAAGCGCCGGATGGCCAATTCCGGGCACAAATCGCTGCTATCTCTGCCCTGTCTGGGCAATCACATGCCGTCCCGGTTTCGCCTGCGGTGCCTAGCCCGAAGCGAGGCAAGCCACCGCCAGCCATCGCAGGCCCGGCTGTCAGTCAGGCAAAGACCACCTGCGACCGGCCCGCACTTTTGGCCCGGTACAGGGCGCGATCCGCACGGCGAATAAGTTGCGACACCGTGTGCGCCTCGTTCAGCGCGGTCGACACGCCAATGCTTACCGAGGGTGTCGGACCATCGTCGAACACGGGAAAGCAAACCTTTGCCAGCACCGAGTCCGCTGCACGGGCCAGCTCTTCGAAACGATTTGGGGCCGACATCAGCGCGACAAATTCATCACCACCCAGCCGCGCCACGATCCCAAGACCGCCAAGTTCTGACTGCAACACATTCGCCACGGCTTTCAGCGTCATATCACCGACATCATGACCGAAAGTGTCATTGATCTCTTTCAGATTGTCGACGTCGATCACCATCACGGACAGGCCAATGGTCGCCGCACCCTCTGGTGCCAGTTTGCGAACATGGTCATCGAAGGCCCGCCGGTTCATCAATCCGGTCAGCGGATCGTGATCCGTCAGGTATTCCAACTCGCGTTGCACGACCAACAACTGCGCCAAACGCTCTTGCGCGATTTGATTGGCTGCCGCCAGTTCCTCGGCCTTTCTGACGTCGTCGGTGACATCCCAGTTCACCCCGATAAAGCACTCGCCGTCACTTCCCATATTGATCAAGGCGACCCGACTGCGGACATGGCGCACATCGCCATCCCTGCGCAGGATGCGAAAATCCAGATTGTAGGGTTTCTTGCTGTCTGCCCCGCGTTTTGTCAGGGCCATGACCCTTTCGATGTCCTCAGGATGCAATGACTGTTTCCAAATGTCGCGCGGCAGGTTCTCTTCCGGCGCGACACCGTAAATCTTGCGCAGACGGTCGCTCCAAGTAATTGTGTCGGTCGCAAGGTTCAGCTTCCAGACACCGATTTCGGCCACATCGACCGCGATTTCCAATTGCTGGGCTGCGGCGATCCGGTCGGCCTCCAGCGACTTCATCGCGGTCACGTCAGTGTCGATGCCAACAAAGCGGATGGCGCGGCCAGCCTGGTCGAACTGCACCGCCCGGCCGCGGCACATGATCCACGTCCAGCCGCCCTGCCCGTTACGTTCGCGGTATTCATAGGCGACGGTTTTGGCGGTTCCGGCATTGATCATGTCGCTGAAATGCCGCGCTGTCGCGACATCCTCGGGGTGCAGCATGTTAAGCCACATCTCTTCGGTGGCCGGTAGGGGTTGATCCGGTTTCATGCCCCGAATTTCGCGCCATTTCTGCGAATAGGTCATCGCACCAGACGCCAGATCATAGTCCCATACGCCTAGGTCGGCCGCGTCGATGACCGCGCGCCAGTATTCCAAATCAGGCAGAGTGGCGTTCACGTTCGATCGTCCAAGGTTCAAACCCAACTATTGTCATGAAAGCATAGCTCGGTTCTGGTTTACAGTGTGTAAATCCCGTCGCAGAGATCATGTCCCCGTGCGTTCTCTA
>JBAXXO010000057.1:0-14302 GCA_037127855.1 Alphaproteobacteria bacterium | reverse complement strand
TAAACCGCAACGTCTCAGAGCAAAATCAATGCCATGGGTGTTGTTCAGGACGAACCAATTAACGGCGAAAGCTTCCGCATCTATGTGGAGCAGGTCTTGGTCCCGGAGCTGCACGAGGGCGAAATCCCTCGTCGGGAAAACGGTCCACTGGACCGTTTTCTGACCCTCCTCGATCACAGACAACCTTGGCAGCGACAAGGTGCCCGCCATCCGTCGGGCGATCCGCGCGGCAGGCGCGAAGCTGTTCTACCTTCCCGCCTGTTTGCCCAACCTGAACCCACGTAGGGTGATTGCAGGCAATCGCCTACTTGCCAACGGATCGAACAGATCCTCACCAAACTCAAGCACCTGTTCCGCAAAGCCGCCGAACGCACCAAGCAAGCCGTCTGGCAAAGGATCGGCTCACTCCACGCCCAGTTCACACCGCAGAACTTCGAAGATTACATCCGAAATGCAGGATACAAGTCCGTCTAGACTCATCCCACTTTAGCGCCGCGGGTGAAACGGCGTGTAGTCGACATCATAGCCAAAATAGCGCGGGCCTACCAGGGCGACACCTTCGGCGCTGCGCCACTGTGCCGTCGCCTCAAACGCCAAAGCAACCAACCGTAAACCATAGCGCAAACTGTCCGCCGTCACTGGCAGGCCGGATTCGGCCTCCAGCAATGTGATCAGATCGGGCGTCGTGACGATGACCTTGCCGTCCCGTTCCGCCATAAGAAATTCGTTCTGAAAGTCCAGCCGCAGGCTGTGGCCGCGCCATTCTTCGGCCCCATCAAACCGCGCGGTGCCCCGCGCAAAGCCGCCCTCGGTGCGCCGTTCAATATCCTTGATGCGTCCGTGAAAGATGATCTCTGCCTTCAGCATAGTACTTACCGCTTCGACAGGGTCTTCATGCGCAGCCCGCGCCTCACGCAAAGCGCGGCCTAGATCGGCGCAAAGTGTCAATGTGCCGCGCACCACCGATTTCTTGGCCGTGGCCCCGTCCATTGCGTAAAAGGCCAGCAGAGCCGATCCGCCCATCTCAACCGTCGCCGCCCGCGCCAAACGCTCGGTCCATGCGTTGGATACGGTGTTCAAGACCAGACTGTTGCCCTTGTCATCACACAGAACCATTGGCGTGGCGGATACCCCGTGCAGCGTGAAGGTCACCATCTGCAATTCCGGATAAGCCCGCCCCATCCCGTCACCGTCTACCAAAGGCAGACCAGAAGCCGCCGCCACCACAAACGGCGTCGTCGAATTCACGCCCCCCGCCTCGCCGCATAACACTGCGTCAATCTTGCGGCCCAACAGTTGTTCCAAGGCGCGAAAGGCGTTCATCAACTCGTCGCCCTGTGGCAGTTTTTCAGTCATCACCGTCGGCGCGCCCATCATGCAAACCGGCACCACCAAGGCGTCGTCCGGTAACTCGGTGACATCGATGATCCTGACCGGCCCGTATTTCAGGATCGCCTGCTGCGCCATCAGTTTGCCCACATAAGGGTCACCGCCGCCGCCGGTGCCCATGATTGCCCCGCCGGTTGCGATGTCTTCCATATCTACCGCATGAACGATGCGCTTGATCTGCATGGATTATCCTTTCAACTGCAATGGTTGGAACACAAGGTCCGGATAGCCGAATGCCTGCGGCCCCACCACCTTCAAGGCCTCGGGCGTCTTCATCAACGGATGCACCGGCAACCCGATCACCGCGACCCTCTGGCCATAGCGCAGAACCTCGGTCGTCAAAGGCTCTCCGGTTTCAAGGTCAAGGTTGATGATCAGATCGGGCACCATGATCATCGGCACCTCGTCCACCCACAGCACAAGGTTCTCGTTCTGAATGGCAATGCGGCCCTGCTGCCCCTGATAGCCATCACTGCCCGCCAGCAGCGCATGCCCCCGCGCAAAGCCGCCAAGCAGCTCGCGCCGAATGTCGGTGATCTTGCCGGTAAAGAACAATGTGGCCCCGGTTTCGGCCAATAATCTTTCGACGACATTCTGCCGCCGCGACCGGGCGTTCTGCACTGTGCGGCCAATGGTCAGGGCCTGCGTCACCGTCCCCGGCACCGCCGTCTGCCGCACGAAATCCATCCGCATCGGCGCAATCGCTAGACCGGCCGCAGCCCCCATATCCACCGAGGTTGACCGCGCAAACCGCTCCAGCCAGAACATGTCCTTCACATGTTTGAACACCACCACATTGCCCTTGTCATCGGCAATGGCGGCGGGGGCCGCCTTGGCACCATAGATGAAGAAGGTGGTCATCTGCACTTCTGGAAACGCCCGCCCCATCCCGTCGCCGTCAATCACCGGCAGGCCGGCCAAGGCGGCCGCTATGATCGGCTCGATCGAGTTCGCCCCGCCAATCTCGGCCGAGATCAGCGCCGACATCTTGACGCCTGCTGCCGCCTCGACTGCCTGCATGGCGCGGAAGCATTCGCCACCCTCTTCGATCTTTTCCACGCCCACCACCGGCGCGCCAATGCCGCCCACCTCGCCAATCCACGCATCATCCCGCAATGCATCCAGTGGCAAGACCCGCACCTGCGCCCCTTTGCGGATCAGCTCCCGCGCCCGCAACATGCCGATATAGGGATTGCCGCCGCCACCCGTACCCAGCAACGCAGCGCCAATGGACAAGGGCAACAGGTCGTTTTCTTGCAGCACAAACCCGTCAGACATGAAGCTCACCCACCGCCTTGACCCGAACGCGGGTGGCATTGCCCGGCAGGTAGGCCAGTGGCACATCTTCGACGTCAACAATCTCGACCGTTTCGCGCAGTGCACCCGCCGCCACTGCCGCATCCACCGCGCGCGACTTGGCGTCATCCAGGGCCTCATCGCGGCCAATCTCGGCCAGCGAATAGACGCGGTCCACCTCGCCAGAAACCTGAGCGATGGCGGCCCCCACGGCATTGGCGACCGCAAAATGGTTCGGTTTGATCACCTGCAATCCGCCGATTGGCCCGTCCACCAAGATGGAGCCACCCCCAACCACGATCACCGGCAACGGCTCGGGCGACAGGCGCGACCGTTCCACGCAGTCTTCCAGCATCGCCATTATCCGAGCCTGCGTCCGTGCGATCAGACCTTTGTCCAGATGCGCCACCTTGGCCGCATCGCCCAAGGATTCGCGGCCCGATGCCACCACGATGTCCGATGTGGTCAGCGTCGCGCCGCCAAAGATCAGCGCCTCTGTCACGATGCGGTAGCCAACCGAGGTGGGCCCGACCTTGATGCCCTTGTCGGTGTCCAGAACATGGCTGCCACCACCCAGACCAATGGAAAACACATCCGGCATCCGAAAGTTTGTCCGCACACCGCCGACCTCAACCGCCACCGTCGCCTGCCTTGGAAAGCCCTTGTGCAACGACCCGATATCCGTGGTCGTGCCGCCAATATCGGCCACAATCGCCTCTGCCACACCCGACAGAAATGCCGCCCCCCGCATCGAATTGGTCGGGCCCGAGGCAAAAGTCAGCACCGGAAACCGCTCGGCATAGGCCGCATCCATCAGAGTGCCGTCATTCTGCGTCAGATAAAACCGTCCGGTAATGCCGGTTTCGGTGATGGCCTTTCGAAAGGCGTCAATCACATGGGCCGACAGGTCGCGCAGACAGGCGTTCATGATGCAGGCGTTTTCGCGCTCCAACAGCCCGATCCGGCCAATGTCGGATGAAAGGCTGATATGGGCCCCAGGCAGCGCCCGGGCGAAAATCTCTCCCGCCTGCTTTTCAAAGGCGTTCGACACCGGCGAAAAGACCGAAGTGATGGCAATCGACCCGATCCCTTTTGCCTTGATCTCGGCCGCAATCCCCAACAGTTCGCCCTCATCCAAAGGCGAAATCACCCGCCCGTCAAACTCGTTGCCGCCATGCGCCAGCCAGTAATGATTGCCGATGGTCGCGCGCAGATCCTCGGGCCAATCCACCATGGGTGGCAGGCTTGCCGTTGCTGGCAACCCCAACCGCACCGCCGCCGTCTGCGCAAGGTCGCGGCGCTGAACGACGGCATTGGTGAAATGCGTGGTGCCGATCATCACGACGTCAACCGCAGAGGGTGCCATGCCCGAGGCGGCCAGCACCATGTTCAGAGCGTTCACCACGCCCGTCATCACATCCGCCGTCGTGGCCGCCTTGACCCCCGCCAGCACCTTGTCGCCGTCCATCACCACGGCATCGGTATTCGTGCCGCCAACATCAATGCCTATCCGGATCATCAGGTCACCTTTCCAGTGGTTTGGCCGCGCAGGGCCAGCAGTTTTTCAGCGGTGGGTATCTCGCCATCAATCAGTGGTATCAACGGTCGCATCGCCTCTTCCTCGGCCGAAATCACCGGAACAGAGGCCAGCAGAAGCCGGGTGTAATCATGCCTGGGGTGTTCAAAGACCGATGCCGTCTCGCCCGTCTCGACGATCTTGCCCAGATACAGAATGCCGACGCGCTGCGCAAAGTTGCGCATCAGGGACAGGTCATGCGAGATGAACAGGAAGGTCAGGTCCAACGTCCGTCCCAAATCCGTCAGCAAATCCATCACCCGCGCCTGCACCGAGACATCCAGCGCCGAAGTCGGCTCATCCAGAACCAACAACCGCGGTGCCACCGCCAGGGCTCGGGCTATCGCCACCCGCTGCTTTTGACCGCCCGACAGCTCATGCGGATAGCGCTGTGCAAAGGCCCTTGGCAGTTGCACCATGTCCAACAGTTCCGCGGTTCTGCGCGGCTGGTCGGCGCGCGCAAAGTCATGCGCCACCAAGGGCACGGCAATTGATTGCGCCACTGTCCGGCGCGGGTTCAACGATGCACCGGGGTTCTGGAATACCATCTGCACCCGCGCCCCGTGCGCCTGTGTGCCGATTTGGCCCGCAATGTCCTGCCCGTCGATCAGGATCGACCCCGAGGTGGGCCGGGTCAGCCCCATGATCATCCGCGCGATCGTCGATTTCCCCGAACCGCTTTCGCCGGCCAAACCGTAAACCTGACCCTTTTCGATGGCAAAGGACACATCGGCCACCGCGCTGACCTCACCCGTGGCGCGGCCAAAGGCGCTTCGGGTCGGGAAGGTCTTGGACAGGCCCCTGATCTCTAGCATGGCGCTCATGGCGTCACCGTGCCATACCGCGTGCCGCCGGTCAGTCGCGGTACGGCGGCAATCAGGCTTTTGGTGTAATCCGATTGCGGGTTGGCAAACAAGGTGGCTGTCTCGGCCTCTTCCACCACACGGCCCTTGTTCATTACATAGACGTAAGAGGACGTCTCACGCACCACCCCCAGATTATGTGTGATCATCAACAAGGCCAAACCGCGCTGCGTGACCAAATCCTTCAAAAGCCGCAGAATCTGCGCCTGGGTCGTCACGTCCAGTGCCGTGCCCGGCTCGTCGGCGATCAGCAGCGCAGGCTCGGACAACAGCGCCATCGCGATCAACACACGCTGCCGCATGCCACCAGACAGCATGATGGGATAAGACGCCGACACCCGTTCAGGTTCACGCATCCGCACTTGCGCCAACACCTCGTGCACCCGCGCCATACGGTCGCGCGCGCCGCGCACCCGCCCCAGCCGCCGGTCGGCATATTTCAAGATCGTGGTCATCTGGTCGGCAATGGTGAACACCGGATTCAAAGATGACATCGGGTCCTGAAACACCATGCTCATCGCTGTTCCCCGCAGCGCCACCCGGTCGCGGTCGGCCAGCATCAGCAGGTCGCGCCCGTCATACAGGATCTGGCCCCCGGTGATGCATGCTGGCGGCTGGCGTAACAGCCCCATGATCGCCTTCATCGTCACCGTCTTGCCAGACCCGCTTTCACCCACCAAGGCAATCTGTGCGTGCGCCTGCACATCCAGCGAGACGCCCTGCAGCACCTTTGCCGTCTGGCCATAGGTCGTGAATTCCACCGACAGATCGCGCACGGACAACAACGCGCTCATCGCACGTCCTCCACATCGAACAGGTCGCGCAATCCGTCGCCCAGCAGGTTGAAGCCCAACGCCAGAAACAGGATGGCAAGGCCTGGCAGGACCGATTCCCACCAGTAGTCCGGCAAGAAGCTGGCCCCTTGCGCCACCATTGTCCCAAGGTCTGGCGTCGGCGGCTGAATGCCAAGACCCAGAAAACTCAACGCCGCCCCCACCAAAATGACAAACCCGCAATCCAACGAGGTCTTGACCGCAATCGCCGACACGCAATTGGGCAATATCTCGCGGAACAGAATGTGGAATTTCGAGGCGCCCAGAGTTTCTGCCGCTTCAATGAACTCCTGCGTACGCAGCTGGCGGGTGATGGAATAGATCATCCGCGTGTGCCACGTCCACCACAGCGAGGCGATTGCCAGCATGGAATGCAACAGATCCGGTGACAGTACCGCCGCCACGGCGAGGGCCATCACCAAGGGTGGGATCGCAAGGGCGATATCGGTCACCCGCATGATCACAATCTCGGTCCAGCCGCCGAAATAGCCCGCAGCCATGCCCAGAATGGTGCCGACCGGAATGGCAATGCCTAATACCACCACGGCCAGCAGCAGCGAAATCCGCAAGCCAAAGATCACACGGGTAAAGATGTCGCGCCCGACATTGTCGGTGCCAAACCAGTTGATCGATGAGGGCGGCAGATGCCGCGCGCGAAAATTGGTGACCGCGCCCACATGATCGGGAAATGGTGTGATGTGCGGCGCCAGGATCGCGGCCATCACGCAAATCACTACAATCACCAGCCCGATCATCGCGGTCGGGTTGCGCGAAAAGCGGAACCAATTCTGATACGCATTGGTCAGGGGCGCGTCGGTCATCTTCTGCCCCGAATTCGCACCCGCGGGTCGACAAAGCCCACCATCACATCAATCGCAAGGTTGACCAGCACGAAGAACACGCCAGACACCATAACGACACCCATCACGGCGTTCAGGTCTTTTTGCAGAATGGTGCGTATGCCGTAAGCCGCCATACCGGGCCAAGCGAACACCATTTCTACCACAAAGGCCCCGCCGATCAGGCTGGCAAACTCCAGTCCCATGATGGTCAACGGCGGCACGAAACTGGGTCGCAGCATGTATTTCGTGACGCGAAGCCATTCCGGAATGCCAAACGCCCGCGCCGCTTCGATGTAATCTTGCCGCGACACATCGATCATGCTGGCCCGCGTAAGCCGCGCCATCTGACCCATCGTTGCGGCGGCAAGGGCAATCGCGGGCAACAGCAAATGCCGCAATGCTTCGCCCAACACATCCCAACGGCCGGCTATCACCGAATCGATCAGCAAAAGCCCCGTCGTTGACGCCTCAAACTCCATCGAATTGGGCAGTCGACCAGTGGTTGGCAACAGATGCAGCACATAGCCTGCCAATATCTGCAATAGCAGCGCCAGAAAGAAACTGGGCGTAACGGCGGCAAAGATCGCAAAGAAGCGCACGGCCGTATCGGGCCACTGGTCTTTCCAATAGGCGGCAATCATGCCCAAAGGCACACCAATTCCCATGGCAAGCACCATGGTGCACAAGACAAGCTCGAACGTTGCGGCGAATGTCTCGCGGATATCGTCATTCACGGGGCGTTCGGTCAGCAAAGACCGGCCCAAATCGCCACGGGTCAGGCCCTCGATGAACCGCCCATATTGCGCCACGATGGGGCGGTCCAATCCCAGTTCCGTCTGCAACTGGGCCACCTGTTCGGGCGTGGCACGCGGCCCAAGCGCCATCCGCGCCGGATCGCCCGGCACCACCCGCGCGATGACAAAGATCACCATAGATAAGCCGACCAGCACCAGCACGGACCACAGCACACGTTTGATAAGAAAGGACAGAAATTCCATCAGATGTCCGGTCAGGGATTAAGCAGAACCCTCTAGCCCCGCCGAAGCGGGGATAGGAAGGTTGCGCCGGAAGCGTGCTTACTTGCAGGTCCACTGATAGCGGGTGAAGTCATAGTCGAACGACTGCATAGGCACCGCTTTGAAACCGGTCAGGCACTTGTCCATCGCATGCTGCACAGTCTGGGTCAGCAAGAACACATCCGGCTGCATCTCGACCAGCTTAGCCTGCAAAGTCTTGTAAATCTTGGCCTGCTCGGCGGTATCGCCAGTCGCCCGCGCTGCATCGATCATGCCGTCGATTTCAGGGTCATTAACCCATTCCATCGAAGCCCAGGTCCCTGCTGCCTTGGAGTGGTACTGGGTGAAAAACATCGAGTCAGGCGAGGGATAAGTCGGACCGAAGAAGATCTGATTTACTGCGGGGGTTGTTTCCACTTTGCCCGCAATCTCGGTGATGCGGTTCCATGGATCGGCGGCCTGGGTTACGACAAAGCCCAGTTGTTCCAGGTTGGATTGCATCAGCAGGCTGATTTCTTCCTCAAAACCAGTGCCCGCGACGTAGCCGAGCGTGATCGGAATCGGCGCGCCTGCGTATTTCGATTGTGCGATTTCGGCCTTGGCCGCCTCGAGGTCAAACTTGGGTTCCGGGATGTCGCCATTGTGGAAATCGGCAAAGGCTTTGGGCAAGGGTGTGGACAAAACGCCACCGGGAAAGATCACTTCGCGGATCGTGGCGTAGTCAGTGGCAAGGGCCAGCGCGCGGCGGATGTGGATGTCGTCGGTCGGGGCCACCTTGGTGTTCAGCTTTAGATAGAACGCAGTGCCGGTATCCTGACTGACCATCTGGAACCGACCCATGTCCACCAGCGCCTTGTAGGTCTCAGGCGACTGGAACTGGCTTGTCATCATCAGCTCACCCGACGCTGCCAGCGATTTGACCGTGGCCTCGTCGCTGGTAATGATCCAGTGCACCGTGTCAATCGGGCCTTCAAGAAAGCCCTTGTAATAGTCGGGGTTGCGCGTGATCGTCATTTCTGCGCCCCGGTCCCAGCTTTTCAGACTATAGGCGCCAGCCCCTGCCACATTGGTCGCAAGCCAGCCCTGCGCATCATCCGTGCCTTCGTTCGGCTTTACCGCATCAGCGTTCAGAATGAAGATGGCCGGAACCGTTGTCAGAAACGGCGCAAAGGTCTTTGCCAGCGTGAATTTCACGGTCTTGGCATCCACCGCTGTCACCGAACCCGGTGTCAGCACATCAGCAAACAGATTGGCCGGGCCAAGGTTGATTTTCAGCAACCGCTCAATCGAATAGATCACATCCGATGCCTCAACCGGTGTGCCATCGGTGAACTTGGCATCATCGCGGATCTTGAAGGTGACCTCTTTGGCATCGGGCGACACCACCCAGCTTTCGGCAAGTTCCGGTATCAGGTTGCCTGAACTGTCTACCGAGATCAGACCATCATACAGGTTCACTGCGGCCATATAGTCGGTGTAATCGCTGATCTTGGCAGGATCGATTGTGCCAAATATCTGCACCGTGTTCATCGTCACCACGTTTTCGGCAAGCCCCGCAGTCCCGAGCGCCATGAACGCAACGGCTGCACTCGTCGTCATAAGCTTTGTAAGTGTCATAGCTGTTTCCCTGAAGCTGAAGGCCGGTTGACCCGGCAGTTTCTTGCTGAACACGAAGGTATGTCCGGGCGGAAGCGGACACCATTACTGACGGATACAGTGGGCCAACACGGGCCATTGGGACAAGCAACGCAAGGTATAGGTTTTTGTGATATTCGGATAGGTTTTTTGGCACCAAGTCTTGCCTCAAGTGACCAGCCCTAGCGCAGCGGCGGCCCGAATGGCCTCTTTGCGGCCCTTGCATCCCAGCTTGGCATAGACATTGCCCAGGTGAAACTTGACGGTTGCCTCTGACAAACCCAACACATGCGCCACGAACTTGTTCGAAGCGCCTTCGCAGACCGCTTGCAGAATGCGGGTTTCCTGTCGGGTCAGACCACTGCTGCGGTCGATGGATCCCTTGATGGTGCCTGCATCACGCATCTTGCGCAAAACTTGGCGCACCGCGGCCGAGGCATCCAGAAAGCTCGCAATTGACGTGGTGTCCAAGAGGTCTGCCAGAAATGGTCGCTCTTCGGTCAATGGTGCCACGGTTCCGAAACTTGCCGCAGATTCCAGCGTTTTCAATAGCCCGGCCCGCGCCGCCGTAAGGTTCCGCAGTCGCTTGTGACAATAGGCTGCCCATATCTCGACGCCAATGCGCTGCCGTGCCGTAAGCAACGGATTGCCCGAAATTGCCGTCAGTTTGTCAGTCAGTCCGGGCCGCTTCGGCCCCTCGAACGCAAGATGCCGGAGCCAAAGCAGGGCCGCCGCCAATTCGTCACGGTCGCTCAACTTCGTCAACTCGTCGCTCTTCGCCAGAACCCAGACCCGAGTGATACGGTTTGGCAGGGCGTCAAGCCGTTCTGCCGCCTCGTGCCAGCGATTGCCATTCTGCAACACAACGACCTCACGCAAATCCATCATGGCGGCCAGTCCCGGATTCCGCAGTTGGTACACTCGCCAGCGGTCCAAAAAGCTACGCGCTGACAGGGTGGAATAATGCTGCGACAATGCCAGACTTCCATAATAAAGTGCCAGTTCGATCAGGTTCGGCCATATCTCTCCGTTGGAAAATTCATCAAATTCAAGATTCAGGAATCGTACCAAGGAATCAACCTTGCCACCTTCATAATGGATGCAGGCGAACAAAAGCCCAAGCAATCGTTGCTCTGTCGGGCTGTCGAACCGCACAGATTCCAATTCGGCTGCTGCCATCTGTGCGTGTCGCAATGCTTCGATTGCATCGCCTGAAATGAGCCGAATTATTGAACGATGCAGAGAGATATAAAATACCAGAACAGGCACACCGGCCAACTGGTAATGATGCCGCGCGCGAAGTGCCAGATCTTCGGCCTCGACAAAGCGTCGATTGCGGGCAAAGAACTCCAAAACGGCATTGTAAAAGCTGCCCCGTGCCAAATGCGCGTTCAGCGGAAACTCCTCGAGTAGGGTGAAGATCTGCTTCAAAAGTTCATCCGATAGCTGGATGTCTTCATAGATCATCATCACAAGACGGAATGCTCTGAACTTCAAAGAATACCCGGAATTGGACCCAAAAACGGCGACTGGATCGTTTGCAGCCGGCCCGAGCCAATCCGCAACCAACCGTCGGGCCAATGGCACCTGGCCATGCTTAAGTGCCTGCATTGCCTTGCAGATCATCAAGGTTTCATTGGCCTTGCAGAAGTCCTCAGAAAAGCCGGCCAGAACCCTGTCAAACGCATCCGCACCAAATATATGGATAAAGAAGTCCGCGCGACCCTTGTTCAAGGCCTGCAGCGCAAGATCCTGTCGCCCTGCGCCATGAAAGACGGATATGGCCTCTGGCAGGCGACCTTCCGACTCGTAAGCCTGTGCCACGGCAATTGCGTTGGCTGGCGCAACGCATCTCTTAGCTAGCTCTTCCTGAACAGCCACCCTAAGACTTTCCTTAATGGTTTCGGGAATAGTCTCTGGCAGAACACTCGACAAAACCTTCGATTTTGTATCGCCAGATTCCAATGAAATAGTTAGGCGAACCAGATCAACCTGGTGCATCTGCGCCGAAATCTCGGTCCGCAAGAACCCGACCATCTGCTCGCCTGCCATTATGGGACCGCCGATCAAGACCGGCCAGCCTCCAGTTTCTGCAAACCGCTTTTCGAAAAAAGTCGGCCCCAAGACCAAGTTCAGCTCTTGCTGATCAAATATCAGGTCTCGGCCATTCAATTCCAACAGCGATCCATATGCGCGCGCGCGATCAATGCCTTGCAAGACCACGTCCGGTCGTTTCGCCAGAATGATCCGGGATTTACCCGACACGAAAGCCTCTGGCAGCGCACCACAACGCGCGCTATTCGGAACATCCCACAAGGATATTCCGGTGCCGGGCTTGGGCGCCTGAGGTAATGAATGAACCTCAGCACCCAAGACAGCAGCAATCTGCGTAAGAGTCACCGACTTTCCCATCCCGGCTACCGCATTCAGAACGACAACTGGCACTTCCGAACCCAGAATTCGCCGCAGAAGCGCAACACGAATCCAACGTCCCTTCAGGTCTCTATCCACGTGAACCCTCTTGCTGCCAAAGCCGTCTCAACTTTGATCAACCAAGCTTAGCAGATGTGTTCGGGCAGTCCAAAGGTATGCTCAGAACACTGGCTTTGGCCTCTCATGAATGACAAATCAAGGCAGTTCGTCTGGTCAACGGCACGTCCGTTTCCAACGACTGCTTTACGCGCTGATCGATGCTACTGGCCTACCAATGGGGCCTTCTTGGGTAAGGCACCGGGCACGAACAAATCGGTCACCGCAAACCGGGTCACGTCAATCAACCCCTTGTCCGAGATGCGCAGTTCGGGGATCACCACCAGCGCCAGCAGGGAATGCTGCATGAATGCGTTGTTCAGGGTGCAGCCGCAATCGGCCATCGCGGCAACGAGGGCTTGCGCTTTGTCCGCCACCTGACGCGCCGGGCTGTCTGACATCAGGCCCGCGATGGGCAACTCGACCAGGGCCAGTTCCTGCCCGTCGCGCCACAGGGTTACACCGCCGCCCACTTCGGCCAGCCGGTTCGCGGCCAGCATCATCTGGCCGCGGTCGGTGCCCACGACGATCATGTGGTGGCAGTCATGCGCCACGGTCGAGGCGATCGCCATCCGCCCCTTGTAGCCAAAGCCCGAGACAAAGGCGTTGACCACCTGCCCGGTCATGCGATGGCGTTCTACCAAGGCGATCTGGGCGATATCTCCCTGCGCCTCCACCTTGCCCTCCGTCACGACCAGATCAGCGGTCAAGGCACGGGTCGGGGCCTGATTTTCAACCACGCCGATGACGCGGGCCGTGACCATGGCCGCCCCGACGGGCGCTGAGATCACAAAGTCCTGGGCCGTCTTGGCCCTACCCATCCGCACAGTGGCACGGGTATCATCGGGCCAGGCGTAATGGGGGCAATCCACGGTCAAGCGCCCAGCCTCGGCCACAGACACACCGCGCGCAAACACCCGGTCAATGGGCAAGGCTCGCAGGTCCGAGGTTAGGATCAGGTCCGCACGCCGCCCCGGCGCGATAGAACCCAGTTCCCGCTCCAGCCCGAAATGTGTAGCAGTGTTGATCGTGGCCATCTGCAGCGCGATCAGGGGATCGCAGCCGCAAGCGATGGTATGCCGGACCGCACGGTTCACGTGCCCCTCATGTACAAGTGTACCCGAGTGACAATCGTCGGTGCACAGGATGAAGTTGCGCGGATCAAGGCCCTTTTCCGTGATCGCCGTGATCTGACTTTCGATGTCATACCAGGCCGAGCCCAACCGCAGCATCGACCGCATGCCCTGCCGTACCCTGTCAATCGCGTCAGACTCGCGCGTGCCTTCATGATCGTCCGATGGGCCGCCCGCCACATAGGCATGGAACGGAATGCCCCGGTCGGGACTGGCATAGTGCCCACCTACAACTTTGCCGGCCCGCATGGTCGCCGCGATCTCTTCCAGCATCTGCTGGCTGCCGTTGATCACGCCGGGGTAGTTCATCATCTCGCCCAGGCCGATGATTCCCGGCCACCGCATCGCCTCGGCCACATCATCGGGCCCAATTTCGAAGCCCGTCGTCTCCAGCCCCGGAGCCGAGGGCGCGCAGGATGGCATCTGGGTAAAGATATTGATCGGCTGCAGCAATGCTTCGTCATGCATCATTCTGACACCACGCAGACCCAGCACATTGGCAATCTCATGCGGGTCGGTGAACATCGTGGTTGTACCATGCGGAATGACGGCGGCTGCGAATTCCGCCGGGGTCAGCATGCCGGATTCAATATGCATGTGCCCGTCGCACAAGCCAGGAATCAGGAATTGGCCAGTGGCATCCACCACCTCGGTTTGTGGCCCGATACAATGTGAGGCATCCGGTCCGACATAAGCAAAACGCCCCTCGGCCAGCGCAACTTGCCAACCGGGAAGGATCTCTCGGCTTTGAACATTGACCAGGTTCCCGCCCGTGATGACCAGATCGGCAGCCGCGCGGCCCGAAGCCACAGCCACCAACCGAGGGGCACAGTCAGCCCAGAACAGCATAGGCGTTTGTCTCATACGTCATAGGAACGCATTAGGATCGCCATTTCAAGCCTCCACTGAAAGAACCCGCTCCGGCCCACTGCTATCCGCAGGCGCGATCAATCAGCTTTCTCCGATGGTGACCATCCTCCATGCAAACACAAGTTTCATGAACATCAGCGGTTTCCATCAGCCAGTTGCGCGGCCAGCTGTAAAATGCTGCATTTATTGACTTGCTTTGATCTTCTGGGCCGTTGATGCCTCGCAGTCTAGGTGTTTGTTCCCGGAGTTTGACGGTGCGATCTTTTTTTCCCTGCAATGGAAGAAGGCACTATGGGACAGGTTCTGCACGGTATGGGCCG
>JBAXXO010000056.1:0-14752 GCA_037127855.1 Alphaproteobacteria bacterium | reverse complement strand
ACCAAAGAAAAGCAAACGCGGGATCGAAAGCGCACACCACGAACGGGCCAAGGTCCTATTGCTGAGCGACGTACTCATATTCCTTTTTCAGCCAATCGGGACCGCCACGCGAGCACCATTCCCGCGCAACAACCGGCGCAAGGTCAATGATCGCGTCTAGATCTTGCTGCCGCATTGTCCCGCCAGCCTGTGCGGCCATGATGAGAAGACCCTGGGCCGCTCCGTCCCATACCAGCGGAGCGTAGACGGCTGAGCCCATCCGCGCTGTCCGCAGATACTGGCGAAACTCGGTGTGTTCGCGGGTGTCTTTCAGCAGCAATGGTGCTGCCTTGGCGATGACTTGGCCCGGATGGCCCCCGTCAATCGGGATGCGCAGCCGCTTTTGGTCGGCTGGAAAGCCGGTATTGCCCACCAGCATCTGCTGCAACCGCCCCGGTGTGACAAAAAAGGCCCCGGCCACAAAGAATTGGTGTTGATCCGGACCCAGTGCGCCGGCAATCAGATGGGCTTGACGATCCCCAAGATGCGACCACAGCACCGCCATCGAAGCCTGTACGACATCTTCGGCCGACGAGGCGGCAATAGCGGCCGCGATGGCCTGTCGCGCGACTTCAGAGGTCATCGGACCCTCCCGTCAGATGATTGGCCCAGGTCAAAAGCCGCTGGTCCTGCCAAGCCAGCCCTACCAGTTGCGCCGAAACAGGTCGCTGGCCCGGGCCTGTCGGGATTGGAAAGGCCACGGCAGGCAAGCCTGCGGCGCTGGCCAGCGCGGTCAGATCGGCCTGACCTTCAGGAACGGGCGCGCCATGCGGAAAGGCTTGATGCGCTGCGGTCGGCAGCAACAGGGCATCAACCCCGCAAAGGGCCGCCACAACCGCCGGGCGCGCCTGATACACCTGATGCGCGGCGGCCATCAGTTTTGCACTTGCGACCCTGCGGCCAAACGCGACCAGATCGCGGAAATTTGTTGAAAACCCATCCGGATCCGTATCCATCGCCTCGCCAAGCAGAACGCCAGCCTCGGCCTCGGCCAGAAGAAGCCCGGCGCGGCGCAGCGCCGGCGGGCGCCATCCGGCAATCGTGACGGGCACCAGCCGAATGCCCTGCGCACGCAACCCATCACAAAAGACTGCAAAGGCCGCATGGACTTCGGGTTCCAACACCGTTTCACCGAGATCGGGGATGGCAAGGGATATCGGGCCACGGCCAGTCGGGCCGGCGAGGGCGGCGTCCTGCGAGGCTGGATCCCCCGCATCCGGCCCAGCCAGCACCGCCAGCGTGCGGGCAAGATCGGTGGCCGAGGTCGCGATGGGGCCGATCGTGTCCAACGTCCACGACAGATGTGACATGCCGCTGCGCCCGATCAGACCGCGCGTCGGTTTCAGCCCCCACAGGCCGCAATAGGCCGCCGGTATTCGCACCGAGCCCAGCGTATCGCTGCCCAGCGCCAAAGGGACAAAGCCTGCCGCCACCGCTGCCGCCGACCCTCCGCTAGAGCCGCCCGGCGTGTGGCCGGGTGCTGCGGGGTTGTCACACCGGCCCCAGACCGGGTTGTCGGTCGTGGCCCCAAGCGCACCTTCGTGCATGTTCAGTTTGCCCAAAATGATCGCCCCGGCGTCACGCAAACGCGCGGTCACATACGCATCGGCGGCGGCAATCCTTTTGGCGAAATGCGCGGTGCCGTCGGTGGTGGCCAGACCCGCCACGTCGATATTGTCCTTGATCGCCACCGGAATACCCTCAAGCGCACCGATCTGACCGCGCTGGCGACGCGCGTCGCTGGCCTGGGCCTGAGCCACAGCATCGGGGGCGAGTGTGATGAAGGCGCGGACAGCACCATCCCGCGCGGAGATGCGCGCAAGGGCGGCTTCCGTCAGGCTTTCGGCCGAAGCTGCGCCTGTGGCCAGCGCGGCTGCCATCGTGGCGATGGCACTCATGCCTCCGCCGTGCGGCTGTCTATCAGGCGGATCGGCTTTTGTCGCGTCTCGATCTGGGTCAACGCAGCCAAACTGCCCTGCGCGGCCAGTTGCACCGAAACCTCGACCCCCAGTCGCGCGCGCAGCAACGCCTCATAGGCCGCGACGGGCGCATCCAGCGGTCCACGGGTTTCAATGCACACCACCATGTCATCACGCCCCTCGCGGCGCTCGACCAGACAGATGTATTCGCTACAAAGCTCGGTATGGTTCTCGGTCAGGATCGCGCCGATGCCGGTGGGATAGACATTGATGCCGCGCAGTTTGACCATGTTGTCGGACCGACCCAGAAAACCCACCAGCCGCTTGAGGGTCAGCCCAAGAGGCGAAGGATCAGTGCGGAAGGCGGACACATCATGGGTGTTGAAGCGGATGATCGGGAATACGTCATCCTTGAACAGACAGGTGCAAACGATATCGCCACTGTCGCCCATCGCGACCGGCTGGCCCGTGGTGATGTCCAGCAGCTCGATGAACTGCGCATCTTCCTGGATGTACATCCCGGTATGGTCCGGCCCTTCCCCCGCGATGGCACCGGTATCGCCAACACCGTACCAATCGAACACCTCGGCCCCACCCCACGCCTCTGACATGGCCGCATGGCTTTCCGCGCCGATGTGCCCGACAATGGCGCGGATCTTCAGGTCGATGCCCGGCACCAGCCCCTCTTCCCGTGCCACCTCAGACAACCGCTTGACGTAGTCGCCAAAGCCCACGATCACCGTTGCCCCGAAATCCCGCATCAAGTTGACCTGCTGGGCCGATCGGGTTTCCACCCCGGTTCCTGCGGACAAAAGCTGCGCGCCGGTCCAGTGCAGGATCGCCTCGCGGACATAATGTCCGCCATTCACCATTCCGTGCCCATAGACCGAGTGGATGATGTCGTCGCGGCGAATGCCCTGCATCGCATAGAACCGGGCCAGCAGAAGGTTCTGGATTTCCCGGCTTTTGGGACCGAACAGCAGGGGCTGTGGGCGGCCCGTGGTGCCAGAGGTGGTCTGAAAGATCAGCGGTGGGCGGCTTTCAGGCGGATAGGTGTCAAGGCCGTGAAAGTCGCCCAAAGGCGGATGCGCCTCGACCGAGGCCATCAGGTCACCCTTGGAATAGGTCGGCAGCCGGGTGATATCATCCAGCGAGCGGATGTCGCCGGGCGTGACCCCCGCCGCCCCCCACAGGCGCTGGTAGAACGGCACCTTCCAGGCAAACGCCATCACCTTCAGGAACCGCCGGTTCTGGCCCGCGCGCAAGGCTTCGGGCGACAGCCGGCCCACACGGTCCATGAACTGATCCGGGCGGCCATATTCGGCGATCATTGCGGGGTAGTCCATCGCGTCGAAGTAATTCGGGGCCGACATGGCGTTCCTTTTCAGGTCAGGCTGCAGGGAAAGTCAGGGTTGCAAGGGCTGCACGCAACGGCACCGACGAACCACCATCGGCAAGCGCAAGAGCCGCATCAGCAAGTGTCTCGGCTTGGTGTCTGTGCACTCCGGCATAGGCAGTAAGGGCATGGAACTTGGCCAGAATCGCATTTTTGTCCAGCGGGTTCTCGCTGTCACCCAAAGCGTCCGCGACCTCGGCCCTAAGATGGGCCCCGTCGGTCGTCTCGACCTCGACAATCGCGCCGAAATGGGCCGGATAGCGTGCGGTCAGGTCAGGGTCGGCGGCAACCTCGGTCAGGGCGCGCAGGCGGGCAAGCGCGCGGTCGCCAAGACAGTCAAGGGCGAAATCGGCCAGCACCGGGGGGCCCGACAAAAGTGTTACGGCCACCGAATGTTGCAACGAGAATTTGGCCTGCGCCTCGGTTTTTGGATCAGGGCGGTCGCAAAACACAATTGCATCAGCAAAGGTCTTGACCCGGACCTTGGCGATGGTGCGCCCTTGCAGATCGGCCCGCAGCTGCAAGGCTGCGTCGATGGTGGGATGGGCATGGCGACAGGCCGGCCAGGGCTTGAAGCTGACCTCATGGATCCGCCACGTGAACGGCCCGGCCAGAACGGCGTCGGGGTCGCCATCGCGGGCAACGGCGGCAAAGAAGCCCTGCGGACCTTCCAGAATGCGACGCGGGCCCACAAGCCCGGCCCGCGCCCATAGTGCCGCCTGCACGCCGCGCCGCGCCGCATCGGCCACATGCAGGTGTTTGGTCGCACAGGGTTCGTTGCGGCACTGCCAGAACCCGCCTGCCGTGCTGACCGCGTGCCCCATGGCCGAGACGGCCTGCGCATCCGTCAACCCAAGCACATGCGCCGCCGCTGCAGCCGCCCCGATGCCGCCACAGGTGCCGGTGTTGTGGAAAAAGGCGTAATGGCCCGGCCCCACGGCCGCACCCAGCCGCACCATCGCCTCGTAGCCCGCAAGGATTGCGCCAGCAAGGTCAGCGTCCGGCGCGTGTTCGGCCAGCGCCAGAACCGCCGGTAAGACGACCGGACCGGGATGCAGCAACGCCGTGCGGTGCACGTCATCCATCTCGAACAGGCTGCCAAGCCCGCCCATGGCTATGGCCCCGGCAGCGCCAGAACCCGTAAAGGGATGGCTATGCGCCGCGATGGCGCGCCCTGTCGGGGTCGCAGCGCCTGCCACAGCACATCCCAGCCAATCCACCAGATGCAGCACGGCGCGCTGCCGGTCGGCATCGCTGGCCGGACGCGACCCAAGGGCCCAAAGACCCTCGGTCAAGGTCAGATCCGCTGGGTTTGCCGCTTTCATCATCTGGGCCTGGCGTCACTGCGATTGAAAATTTGTCCGGACATATTTATACACAAGGCATAGGCCCGCAAGCAGGAAACAATGCGCCCCATGGCTTTGCCTCCCGACCTTACGGCCGAAAAAGCGGCGGCCCTGCTGCAGCCCGGCGGCCGCGCCTTTCTGGCCGGTTGCGCAAGCGAGCCTGTGGCGATCCTGACTGCGGTTCGTGACGATCCAGCCCTGTGGCGCGGGGTCACGTTGACCGGTGCGTTCATTCCCGGGGTCAATGACAGCGACTTTTCCGCCCTTGGGCTGGACACGACGGTCGAGACGATCTTTGCAACAGCGGGGCTGTCACACCCCGCCGGAACCGCGGCGCATCTGCCGATGCACTACAGTCAGTTCTGGCGGCGGCTGGGTCAACCCGGATTCGTCGATGTGGTGTTCCTGACGATCCCGCCCCCGGGGAAAGATGACATGGCAGGCTTTGGACTTGCTTGTGATTTCGCACCCAGCCCGATTGCCGCTGGTGCCAGACTCGTGGGCATCGTCAATCCGCGCATGCCCAACACTCCCAGCGGCCCGCGCCTGCCGATGGACAGGTTTGCCGGCCTTGTTCACGCCAATGACCCTTTGCCGACTTATTCCGCCGGTCCCATCGGCACCGAGGTGGTGCAGATTGCTGCCCATATCGTCGGGCTTTTGCGCGAAGGTGACACGCTGCAACTTGGGCTGGGCAAGGTCCAGACCGCAGTGCTGCAGGCGCTGGCGCAGTCCGGTCTGTCGGGCTTGGGGTTTCATGGCGGGATGATCTCTCTTGCCCTTTTGGAGCCACTGCGGCGCGGGGTGTTTTCGCGTGGGGTGGTAACCGGGGTCGCCCTTGGGGATGCCGAGTTTTATGCGGCCGTCGCAGACCTGCCCAACGTCATCTTCGCGCCGGTTGGCCATACCCACGACCCCTTGGTTCTGGTCCGAACCCCTGCGTTCGTCGCGGTCAACTCTGTCATCGAGATTGATCTTTTCGGTCAGGCGAATGCCGAGGCGATCGAGGGCAGGCAGGTCAGCGGGCAAGGCGGGCTTCTGGACTTTCACCGCGCTGCCCGCACACAGCCGGGTGGCCGGGCTGTTCTGGCGCTATGCTCCACCGCCAAGGGTGGCAAGACCAGCCGGATCGTGCCTCGCCTTGCCCTGGGCACGCCGGTCTCGGTCGCGCGGGCCGATGTTGACATCGTAGTGACAGAGCATGGCGTGGCACATTTGGGTGGCTTGTCCCTGACCGAGCGGGCCCATGCGCTTATCTCGATTGCCGATCCGCGTCATCAGGCGTGGTTGAGGGAGGGGTTGGATGACATCCGCCGTTGAGGCCAAATCGGGTGCCAAAACCGGGCCGCGCTATGCTGAGGTCAGCGATACCTTGCAGCAGCGGATAGCGGCGGGCATCTATGCGGTTGGCGCCCTTTTGCCGACCGAACTCGACCTGTGCCACGAGTTCGGCATCAGCCGCCACACTGTGCGTGAGGCGTTGCGGCGGCTGAGCGAGGCCGGTCTGGTGCAGCGCCGACAGGGGTCTGGCAGTCAGGTCATCTCGGCCAGTCCGAAGGGCGGCTACGTACATGCGATGCGCTCGCTGAATGAACTGTTTCAATATGCCGCCGATACGCATTTGCGTGTGGATCGCATCTATGAAGAGGTGCCCTCCGCCTCCCTTGGCGCGGTGCTGGGCGATCAGGCGGCGCAGCCTTGGGTCATTCTGGAAGGTTTGCGGCTGGATGCCACCGGTCGTCAGCCGATCTGCTGGTCAACGGTGCTGATCAATCGGGCCTTCGCCGGTATCGTTTCGGATTTTTCCACCCTGACCGGTGCGATCTATCGCCTGATCGAGGGCCGTTACGATGTGCTGGTGGACCGTGTCGAGCAAGACATCCGCGCCATGCCGATTTCGGCCGAGGCGGCGGCGCAGTTGGGGGTGTCGCGTCGGATCTGGGCGGTGCAGGTGGTGCGGCGCTATCTGGATGGCGAGGGGCGATTGATGCTGGTGTCGGTGAACGATCATCCGGGAGATCGGTTTTCCTATTCGATGCAGTTGCAGAAGGAAGGCCGGGGACGGGGTTGAACGCCGTGGTCAGGCGTCAAGGGCTTTGCGCCCCACCATCTCAGCCGTGTGTTCGCCCAAGGCGGGCAGGCGCAGGTCAGGGTTGCCCGGCTCCGTTGCATATTTGACCGGATTGCCGATATGGGGGTTGCCTGCACTGTCGTGCAGCAGCATGCCGCGCGCGGTGATCTGCGGCTGTTCAAAGGCCTCTTTCAAGTCAAGCACCGGGGCAAAGCACAGATCGCGGCCATTGGCCCAATCCTCCCACTCGGCACGGGTCTTGGTGGCAAAAATCTGTGTCAGTGCGGCTTTCACCGGCTTTTGTCCGGGGCCGTTCGGGCCACAGGCGGCGGCAATCAGGTCCGGGCGGCCGACCCCGTTCAGGAAGTTCTCGACGAATTTGTGCTCGACTCCACCCAGGGCGACGTGGCGGCCATCGGAGGTCTGATAGATGGAATAGAAGGCGTAGCCGCCGAAAGACCGTTCCTGCTGTACCACCGGCGGGCGGTTTTCGGCAAAGACGGGCCCGGTGACATTGGGCAGCCAAGCCATCGTCGCATCCTGCATGGAAATGTCGATATAGTCGCCTTGCCCCGTCTTTTGCCGCCGCAACAGCGCCATCAGGATCGCGGCAAGCGCCGTCAACGATCCCGCAAGGTCCGCCACCGGCATATGCGGGTTGGTCGGCGCGCAATCGGCCCCAAGATTCAAGCTGACCACACCCGACAGCGCCTCGATCGCCAGATCATGCGCAGGCCGCTGCGCCTCTGGCCCAGTCTGGCCAAAGGCCGAGATCGAGGCATAGACGATGCCGGGATTGACGGCCCTGACAGCCTGATAGCCCACCCCAAGACGGTCCACCACGCCGGGCCGAAACGCCTCGACAACCACATCGGCGGTTTTGGCAAGGTTCAGAAAGGCCGCGACATCGGCGGGGTCCTTCAGGTTGAGCATGACTGACTTCTTGCCACGGTGGGTGTTGCGAAACCAGACCGACTGGCCGTTTTGACGATAGCCCACGTTGCGCACCGGTTCTCCGGACGGCGGTTCGATCTTGATGACCTCGGCCCCATGGTCGGCCAGCATCTGCGTCAACATCGGACCCGGCAGGAACTGCGACAGGTCCAGAATGCGATAGCCCTCCATCTTCATGCCAGCCCTCCGATCACTGCGCGGTCGGCGAGGGCGGACATTTCGGCATCCGCATAGCCCGCCTCAGTCAGAATGTCCCTTGTATCGGCCCCCAGTGCCGGGGCGGTGCGCGCCTTGGCGCGGCGGCCGTCAAGCCGGATGGGATTGGACAGGGTCCGCAGTCCGGGAAATGCCGGATGGCCGGGCATCTGGATGCCGCCGGTCTGGGCGAGATAGGGGTTGTCCAGCGCCTGGGCGAGGGTCAGCACCGGGGCGGCGGGCACCCGCCCCGCCAAAAGCCCCATCCAGTGCGCCGTAGGCTGTCGGATCAGGGCGGCATCCAGCAGGGCCGCCAGCGCATCGCGATTGTCAAAGCGGGCCCGCGGCGTGGCAAAGGCCGGGTCCTGCGGCAAGTGCGGCAGGTCTATCGCCTCGCACAGCGCCTGCCAGAACTTTGGCAGCACACACATCAGGAAAATCTGGCCATCGGCGGTCGGAAACACCTCGCAGGGCACGACCGATGGGTGGCCCGAGCGTGGTCTTCGTTCTATGCTTTGCCCGGTGTTCAGATACCATGTGGCGGGATAGCTGAGTTGGTGGATCGCCACGTCATACAGCGTCACATCCACGTCCCGCCCCTTGCCCGATTTCAGTGCGCCGACCAGCGCCGCCGTGCAGGCATAGGCCAGCGTGATCCCCGACAGGTAATCGACGATCGACAGACCCATCCGGATTGGCGGCGTTCCGGGCTCACCGGTGACATGCAGGAACCCGGCCTCGGCCTGCATCAGATAATCATAGGCGGGCCATGTGGCGCGCGGACCGCTGCGACCATAACCCGACAAATGGCCGCAAACCAGCCTTGGGTTCAGCGGTGCCATGTCGGCATAGGTCAGACGCAACTTTCCCGGCTGATCGCCCCGCAGGTTGTTCAGCACGATGTCCGCGCTGGGGATCAGCCGTTCCAGCACGGCCCGGCCCTCTGGCGCGCGCAGGTCGAGGGCAAGGGATTTCTTGCCAAGGTTGAATGTCTGGTAGAACTGGCTGTCCTGGGCCCCCAGAAAATGCGGGCCAGACTGGCGCGAGGCATCCCCCGAGGTGGGGTCCTCGATCTTGATGACCTCGGCCCCCATGTCGGCCAGATACATGCTGGCCCAAGGCCCGGCCCCATACTGCTCGACCGCCAGCACGCGAATGCCGTGCAGGGGTGCGATCATGCCGGGTTCCGTTCGATCAACTGCTTGGCGATGATCATGCGCTGAATTTCGTTGGTGCCCTCGCCGATGCACATCAAGGGCGCATCGCGGTAGTAGCGCTCGATGTGGTATTCCTTGGAATAACCGTATCCACCATGAATCCGCATCGCCTCCAGCGCGTTCTCGACCGCGGCTTCCGAGGCGAAGTACTTCGCCATCCCCGCCTCCATGTCGCACCGCTCGCCGCTGTCATAGGCGCGGGCGGCGTCATAGGTCAGCAGGCGCGCCGCCTGCAGACGGGTGGCCATCTCGCCCAATTTCAACTGGATCGCCTGATGCTGGGCGATGGGCTTGCCAAAGGTCTTGCGGATTTGCGCATATTTCACTGAATCCATCAGCGCGGCCGAGGCAAGGCCGCAGCCCCTTGCGGCAATGTTGATGCGGCCCAGTTCCAGCCCTGACAGGGCCGCCTGCATCCCATGCCCCTCCTCCAGCCCCAAAAGATGCGAGGCGGGGATGCGATAGTCTTTGAAGATCAGCTCGGCGCTGTCGATGCCCTTGTAACCCAGCTTTTCCAACCTGCGCGACACGGTGAAGCTCGGACCCTTCTGGGCAATGAACATCGACATGCCCTTGTGGCGCGGCTCTGCCGCGGGGTCGGTCTTGACCAGCAGCGCAAAGCACGAGCCCTGAATGCCGTTCGATATCCATGTCTTGGTGCCGTTGATCACATAGTCGTCACCATCGCGGACGGCGCGGGTGCGGATGGCCTGCAGATCGGTGCCGCAATCGGGCTCGGTCAGCGCCAGACCGCCGCGAACGTCGCCAGTGGCGAACTTGGGCAGAAACTCGGCCTTTTGCGACTGAGTGCCGGTGCGGGCCACGCAGGCGGCCATGATCAGGTGGCTGTTGATGATACCGGTCAGCGACATCCAGACTTCGGCAATCTTCTCAATGATGCGCACATAGGTCGAGGCCGAAAGGCCAAGCCCGCCGTATTCGACCGGGATCGTGGCGCCGAACAGGCCCATCTGCTTCATCTGCTCCACCATTTCGGTCGGGTATTCGTCAGCATGGTCCAGCCGCAGCACATGTGGCCGCACATCGCGGTCCAGCCATTTGCCGATCGCGTCAAGGATCATGGTATCTTCATCCGACATCGGGGCTGTGCGGCTGTTCATGTTGTCTTCCTTTGCAAAGGTTCAGTAATTCGCCTTCTCCTCCAGCGGGTGGCCACGCCGGGCGACCAGGATGGTGCGTTCGAAATCGCAGACCAGAACGCCGCTCTGATTGAAACCCGAGGTCTTGACCGACACGATCCCGGCATCGGGGCGCGATTTGCTGTCCCGTTTTGCCGTGACTTCGGTCTCGGATGTCAGCGTATCGCCGGCAAACAGCGGATGGGTCATGCGGATATTGGTCCAGCCCAGATTGGCGATGGCCTTCTGGCTGACATCGGTCACGCTTTGACCGACGATCACTGCCACCGTCAGCGGCGAGCAGATGATGCAGCGGCCGAATTCGGAATGCTTGGCGTATTCGGCGTCGAAATGCATGGGATGGGTGTTCATGGTCAACAGGGTGAACCACGTATTGTCAGCCTCGCTGAGGGTGCGGCCCGGGCGGTGTTCATAGATGTCGCCCACGACGAAATCCTCATAGTAGCGCCCAAAACGTTCGCGGTAGCGGTTGGGGCCGACCTTGGCATGTTCCACTGTCATCCGTACAATCTCCGTTCTGCTCAACTGGGTGGTGCTGCGCGATGCCGCAGGGTCAGAATGCGTTCCATGGCGCGGACCACCGGCTTTTCGACAAGCTTGCCGTCAATCGTCGCCAGACCGTTCGGGCTGGCGCGGTAGGCGGCAACGATGACCTCGGCCTTGGCAATCTCGGCCTCGGTCGGATCAAAGACGCCGTGGATGGCGGTCAGACCGGCGGGATGCAGGGCCGCCTTGCCATTAAACCCCAGCGCCTTGGCGGCGCGGGCCTCGGCTGCGATGGCGGCTTCGTCGCGAAAGGACAGGCAGGGCACATCCAAAAGGTCCACCCCGGCACGCGCTGCGGCATGGGCAAGGCGAGAGCGGGCATAAAGCAGCGGTTCATGCGCCACCGCAACGCCAAGATCGGCGGCCAGGTCGACACCGCCAAACATCGCAAAGGCGATCCGGTCACTGGCGCGCAGGATGGCAAAGGCGTTCTCCAGCCCCTCGGCGGTTTCGATCAGCACGGCCAGTTTCAACCCCGGCGCGCTTTCGGCGATCAGGTCATGGGCCAGCCGCAACTCGCCCGGCTCCATCACCTTTGGCAGAAAGACAACGCCCGTCGCGGGTCGGGCCTCTAGGATCGCCGTCAGGTCGCGCAGGCCTTCCAGCCCACGCAATCCGTTGATCCGCACCACACGCTCCGGTCCACCCATGGCGCACAGAAAAGCGACGGCGATGGCCCGCGCCTCGGCCTTGGCGGCCGGGGGCACCGCATCCTCCAGATCGAGGCACAGAATGTCCGCGCCAGCGGCCAGCGCCTTGGCGTGAACCTCGGGCCGGTTGGCCGGGGCGAACAGCAGGCTGCGGCGGGGTGTGGTCATGCGGACACCGCCTGTGTGAGGGCGATCAGGGTCGAGATGTCATCGATATCTTCAAGGTTAGCCACGGCGTCAATCAATGCGCTGGCTTTGGCAGCGGGCAGTTCCCTAGCGGCAAAAGACAGGCAGCGGTGGAACTTCGCCTGATTTTCCGCCTCGCTCAGAGGCACGTCAGGATGGCCATAGACATGGGCCATGTAGACCGTGTGCCGCGCCCCACCGGTCAAGGTCACGGTAACCGTCTGCGGGTCCAGTGCATTTTGATCCGGGTTGGCATCCAGCACCACATCCACCAGACCGGCGTAATGGTGGGTCAAAGGGTCGGTCAGCGCGTCGCCACGGAAATCGGGCACATCCACGCCCCCTTTGGCAAGATAGGTCCCGGCCACAAACCGCAGACACAGCTTGGCATAGTTTGCCTCGGGCGCGGGCATATCAGCCCGCCCGACCAGACGATGCACCAGCGGCGGCACCTCGGCCCGGACAGCGGTAATGTCTTGTGGCTTGAACCCGTGTTCTGCCATCAGGCGGCCAAGCCCATCGACAACGCCATGCGTCAGCCGCCCCGAGGGATAGGGTTTGTGCGACATATGCAGGATTTGCCAATCCCGCCCCAAAGTGTCGAGGAAGGGCGGCAGATCGTGGCTGTCCTGCTCGAACAGCACCAGATAGCCGTATTGCCCCGTGAAAATGTCATGCGGCCCACGGAACCCCGCCGCGGCCAGATCGGCCGACATGATCGCGGCGCGGGAATTGAACCCCACTTGCATCCCCAGCATGGGCGAGCCTTCGACATGCGGTTGCAAGGTGCCGCTGGCCTGCGAATATTGCGCGCCCAGCGTGTCCAGCACGCCTCGCGCATCCATTCCCGCCAGCCTTGCGATGGCTGCCGCCGCGCCGAAGCCTCCCGCCGTGGCCGGGCGAAAAAAGCGGATCGGCGCATCTGTGACGATGCCCAGCATGGTCGACACATCCACCCCAACTGCCATCGCAGCGATCAGGTCCCGCCCGACAATCTTGCGCCCGCGCGCCGCCTCTCGCTCGGCCCAAGCCATGACGGCGGACAAGATGGTGGCCATCGGGTGAAGCACCGCGCCTTCATGGACGCAATCATACTCAAGACAGTGGATCTGATAGGCGTTGACCATGGCCGCAGAGCCTGCCGACATCCGCTGACCCGTCAGCCAGACCGAGGCCTCGGGTGCCGCGCCCCAGGTGGCGGCTAGGGTTGCAAGCTCGGCCACCTTGGCCCCCGAAGATCCGGCAATGCCGACGCCGATGGTATCGAGCAGAAAGGTCTTGATCTTGGCCACCGCCTCGGGCGGCAGATCCCCATAACGGACGCCTGCCACATGATCGGCGACGCGTTGGGAATGGGCGATCATGTGGCCTCCGGGGGTTGGACGCTGGCGGCGAAAGCACGGGCGATGTCCAGCCGTGCCGCGCACCAGACGCCGGGTTTTGATTGGACATGGGCGATCAACCGCTCCAACGCGCCGATGCGGCCCGGGCGGCCGATGATGCGCAGATGCAGGCCAAGCGACATGATCCGGGGCGAATGGGCCCCTTCGTCGTAAAGACGGTCAAAAGTGTCGATGGCGTAATCTAGCCATTGCTGCGGCGTGTAGCCGGGGGCCAGCCAGAACTTCATGTCATTGGTATCAATCGCATAAGGCACGATGACGATGGGCTTGGTGCCGGTGGCGGTCTCCACCACATCCCAGCGCGGCACGTCGTCGGAATAATCGTCCATGTGATACTCGAACCCGGCCTCAACCAGCAGGCGACGGGTCCGCTCGGTATGCAGGTAACGCGACAGCCAGCCATAGGGGCGGGTGCCGGTGGTCTTCTCGATCAAGGTCACCGCCCTGTGGATGAAGTCGGTTTCGCGCGCCTCGTCATGGCTGAACTGATGTACCCAGCGCCACCCATGGGCGCAGGTTTCATGCCCACCCTCGACGATCAGGCGGGCGACATTGGGGGCAAGCTCCAGCGACTGGGCGGCGGCGGTAACCGTGGTGCGAATACCTGCGGCGGCAAAGGCCCCGAAGACCCGCGGCGCACCAGCATTCAGACCGTACTGATAGTTGCTTTCATTGCCATAATTGCGGATCGGAATCTTCAGGGCGACGCCCAGTTCATCGACTGGCTCTGGCCCCTTGTCGCCCCGCGCGACCGACATTTCCGAGCCTTCCTCGACGTTGATGACAAAGGACATGGCGAGCCGCGCCTTGTTCGGCCAGTGGAACTCGGCCATCAATGATACTCCTCGCCGCCCGAGACGTTGATCGCCTCGGCGGTGATATAGGCGGCTTGGGGCGAGCATAGAAAGGCTGCCACGTCTGCCGTATCTTGCGGTGTGCCGGTGCGACCCAAGGGGATGCGGGCGCGCATCGCGGCCATGTATTGGTCCAGCGTCTCGCCCCGCGCCTGCGACATGAATGCGTTCTGCCAAGCGCCCAGGCCGGTGGTCACATGGTTCGGACAAATGGCGTTCACGGTAATGCCATGCGGCCCCAGCTCCAAAGCCGAGGCCCGGGTCAACCCCAACAGCCCGTGTTTGGAGGCGGTATAGGCCACCGCAAAGGCAAAGCCGGATTTGGCCGCCTGCGAGGCGATGTTGATGACGCGGCCACCACGACCGTCGCGGATCATCAGGCGCGCCGCATGTTTGGTCATCAGGACCGGCGCGCGCAGATTGACGCCCAGCACGGCGTCAAGGTGTTCGGCCTGCATCTCGACCAGCGGTCCGAAAAGATAGCCGATGCCCGCGTTGTTGACCAGAATATCAAGCCGGCCAAAGGCGTTGTCAGCGCCCTCGACGATGGCTTGCATCGCAGCTTCGTCCAGCAAATCGCCAGTCACGCTGACAGCCTCTGCGCCCTTGGCACGCAAACCCGCTGCCGCCGCCTCCAGTTCAGCGGTGACGCCGACGCCATGCGCAGGGGCAATATCGCCCGCGACAGCCCCTCGATCGTGCAGAACGATCCGCGCCCCCTCGGCGGCAAGACGCGTGGCGATGGCCAGACCCAGCCCCCCGGGCCTGCCCGCCCCAGTGATCAGCGCAACCTGACCCTTCAATGTCATGCGCCGA
>JBAXXO010000055.1:0-14866 GCA_037127855.1 Alphaproteobacteria bacterium | reverse complement strand
GAGGGGATGATGCTGGTCGGGGCGATTGCGGGATTTGCGGTGACGGTGGTGACGCATAACCCGTGGCTGGGGGTTCTGGGGGCAGCGGCGGGAGGGGCGGCGGCGAGCATGCTGTTTGCCGTGCTGGTGTTGCAGTTGAACAGCAATCAGGTGGCGACCGGGCTGGCGCTGACCATTTTTGGCACCGGGCTGTCGTCGCTGCTGGGGTTGGGTTTTACCGGGCGGATCGTGATGCCATTCGGGTCAGTTTTTCCGGTCTGGTTGGCAAAGGACCCGTTCTGGAAGCTGATTTTCGGCTATTCGCCCATCGTGTATTTCGCCATTGCCATGGTGCCCCTGGTTGCATGGTTCCTGCGGTCCACCCGTGCCGGGCTGATCCTGCGGGCGGTGGGGGAAAATGACCTGTCGGCCCATAGCATAGGGTATTCGGTGCGCGGTGTGCGCTATGCCGCGATTGCCTTTGGCGGGGCGATGGCGGGGATTGGCGGCTGTTACTTCAGCATGGTCATCACGCCGATGTGGGCCGAAAAGATGACGGCGGGGCGCGGCTGGATTGCGCTGGCGCTGGTGGTCTTTGCCGGATGGCGCATCGGGCGGCTGTTGTCGGGCGCCTATTTTTTCGGCATACTGATGGCGCTGGAGCTTTACGCCAAGGCCAGCGGATTTGCTTTCTTGCCGTCGCAATTCTGGGCGGCTATGCCCTATCTCATGACCGTGGTTGCCCTGTCCTTCATCTCGTCCCGCGGAACGGCGGGCAGCAATGCGCCGGCTTGCCTTGGCAGGCCTTTTCTTCCTTCAACCTGACCTTCAACCTGAACTGGAGTATCACATGACCATTTCTCGCCGCACGCTGATCAAGGGGGCCGGGGCGATTGCCACGGCGTCGCTGATCGGCAAACCCGCTTTGGCCGCCGACAAGATCAAGGTCGGATTCATTTTCCTTGGCCCGATCGGTGATTTTGGCTGGACCTGGGCGCATAACAAGGGCCGCGAGGCAGTTGACGCGGCCCTGGGTGACAAGGTCGAGACGATCTATGTCGAGAATGTCGCCGAAGACGCCTCGGCGATTCCGGTGATCCGCGATTTGGCACAGCAGGGCTGCAAGCTGATTTTCACGACCTCGTTCGGCTTTATGGACCAGACGCTGGAAGTGGCCAAGGAATTCCCAGATGTGAAGTTTGAACATTGCACCGGCTTCAAGCGCGCCGACAATGTGGCGACCTATAACAGCCGCTTCCATGAAGGCCGCGCCGTTTTGGGCACGATTGCGGGCAAGATGTCGAAATCGGGCGTGCTGGGCTATCTGGGCTCGTTCAAGATTCCCGAGGTCGTTCTGGGCGTGAACTCGTTCGCGCTGGCGGCGCAGCGTCAAAACCCGGCGGCAGTGGTCAAGGTCGTGATGATCGATTCCTGGTTCGATCCGCCGAAAGAGGCTGCCGCGACCGAGACGCTGGTGAACCTGGGCTGCGATTTCGTCACGACCCATACGGACAGCCCGGCGCCGTTGCAGATTCTGGAACAAAAGGGTCTGTTCGGCTTTGGTCAGGGTGCCGACATGTCGGCCTTTGCACCGACCGCGCATCTGACCGCGATCGAGGATATCTGGGGGCCGTATTATGTGATCCGCACACAGGCCATTCTGGATGGCACCTGGGCTTCGGCGGATACATGGGATGGCATGGTGGACGGTACTGTCGTGATCTCGCCCTACAGTGCCGCCGTGACGCCGGAAGCTGCGGCCGCTGCCGATGAGATCAAGGCGGGCTATATGGCGAAAACCTTCGACATCTTTACCGGGCCGATCTTTGATCAGGCCGGGGTGGAAAAGGTCAAGGCGGGCGAGGTGATGACGCTGGAGCAGTTGGCGACCATGGATTGGTTCGTTAAGGGTGTCGAAAGCGCTTCGTGATCTGACAGGAGCGGGGGTTTCACACCCCCGCACCCCCGTGGAAATATTTAAGCCAAAATGAAAGGGGCAGGGCGACTTGCCTCTTTTCTATGTCCTTGGGTCTATGTCGTTGGGGCCGGTGCGCCGCCCTCGAAACGGTTGCCGTGGCGGTAGTCGCAGGGGGCCTGTTGCATTTCCAGATGCAGGCCCTTGCCCGCAAAGGGGTGGGCGCGGGCGAGATCTTCGTCAAAGTCTATCCCCAGGCCGGGGCCGTCGGGGGGGATGATGTAGCCGTCTTGCCACTCGATCGTGTGTTTGATCAGTTTCAGGTGAAAATCCCCGCCGGTCTGGATGGTTTCGGCGATCAGCAGATTGGGGATCGAGGTGGCAAAATGGATGTTGGCCGCCCATTCGACCGGGCCCGCATAAAGATGCGGGGCCATTTCGGCGTTGAAAACCTCGGCCATGGCGGCGATCTTTTTCGCCTCCCAGATACCGCCGACGCGGCCTAGGGCAGGTTGCAGGATCTTGACGCCACCGGCGCGCAGCAGCAGCCCGAACTCGGCCTTGGTGGTCAGGCGTTCGCCGGTGGCGAGGGGGATGCGGACATGCCGCGCGACCTCGGCGAATTCCAGCAGGTTGTCTGGCGGGATCGGCTCTTCGTACCACAGCGGGTTGAATGGCTCCAACTCGCGCCCCAGGCGGATCGCGCCGGGGGTGGTGAACTGGCCGTGGGTGCCGAACAGCAGGTCGGCGCGGTCGCCTACTGCCGCGCGGATCTTGGCGCAGAACTCGACCGAGCGGGTGATGTCGGACATGGCGGGTTCATGGCCGCCGCGGATCGTATAGGGGCCGGCGGGGTCGAATTTGACGGCGGTGAAGCCGAGGGCGACCATGCGGGCGGCCTCGGCGCCCTGCCAGTCGGGGTTGGACCAGAACTCGGTCGCGTCGAGATGGGGTTCGGGGTAAAGATAGGTATAGCTGCGAATGCGTTCATTCATGCGGCCGCCCAGCAGCGCCCAGACCGGCCGGTCGCGCGCCTTGCCCAGGATGTCCCAGCAGGCGATTTCGAGGCCGGAAAACGCCCCCATCACGGTTGGGTCAGGGCGCTGGGTAAAGCCTGAGGAATAGGCGCGGCGGTACATCAACTCGATGTCTTCGGGGTTGGAGCCCAGCATGTGGCGTTCGAACACGTCTTCGATCACCGCCATCATCGCTTTGGGTCCGACGGTCGAGGCATAGCATTCGCCATAGCCGGTGATGCCGTTGTCGGTGGTCAGTTTGGTAAAGATCCAGTAGCGCCCGCCCCAACCCGGCGCAGGTGGTGCCACGACGAAGATTTCAAGATCCCGCAGTTTCATGGCCCGCCTCCTTGATGGCTCGCCTCCGCTTTGGATCAGGCTAGGCGTCGGGTCTTGTGGGCTCGCGTGTTCCTGCGACAAAGATTAGCACGGCAGCGACCATCAGGATCGCCGACAGCAGGAAGGGGGCACCGGGCAGGTAAATGGGCGCATCGGGGCCGGTGAAATAGGAAAATGTGGTGGTCAGCACGAGGGGCGCAACGATCATCGTCAGCGCCGAGATCGAGGTGTTGATGCCCTGTAATTCGCCCTGCTGATCCTGGGGTGTGGCGCGCGACAGCAGGCTTTGCAGGGCGGGGCCGGTGACCGCCCCCAGCGAGGTGATGGGCGTGGCGGCCAGCGCCCAGAAGCCCGAGGTGATGAAGCCGTAAAAACTGTAGGTGGCGATGCCCAGCGACATGCCGGCGGTGGCGGTGCGCCGCTCGCCAAAACGGCGGATGACCGGGCCGATCAGGGCGGCCTGGACGACGGCCATGCCGCCGCCGAACACCGCCAGCGATATGCCGATCCAGGCCGAAGACCAGCCAAAGGTCTCGCGACCGTAATAGGCCCAGATCGACGGCCAGACGTTGAACGTAAGGGCGTAAAGGAAGCTGACCAGCAGCAAGGTGCGCAGGCCCGGCAGCTTGCGGATCGCGGTAAAGGATGACAGCGGGTTGGCACGGGCCAGCGAGAAAGGGCGGCGGCGTTCGGGTGGCAGGCTTTCGGGGACGAAGGCAAGTCCGAACAGCAGGTTGGCGGCGGCCAGACCGGCTGCGACCCAGAACGGCGCGCGGTGGTCGATGCTGGCGACCAGGCCGCCGATCACGGGGCCTGCGATAAAGCCCAGGCCAAAGCCCGCGCCGATCAGGCCAAACATCCGGGCGCGGTCGGCAGGGGTCGAGATGTCGGCGACATAGGCCGACGAGGTGGATTGGGTGGCCGAGGCCACGCCGTTGATCATGCGTGCAATCAGCAGCAGCCAGACGCTATGGGCCAGCGCCATGATCACATAATCCACCGCCATCACCGCCAGCGAGATCAGCAGCACCGGGCGGCGGCCAAAGCGGTCCGACAGGTTGCCCACGACGGGGCCAAAGAGGAATTGCATCACCGCAAAAGAGGTCACGATGGTGCCGCCCCAGACCGCCGCCTGCGACAGGCTGCCGCCCGTCACCTCCATCATCAGGTCGGGCATGACCGGGAAGATCAGGCCGATGCCGATGGCATCCAGCGTGACCGTGGCAAAGATGAAGGTCAGGGCGAGGGACTGGCGGCCGAACATCGGGCTTCCATTGGCGGTGAATGCGGCACCCTAGTGGTCTGCGCAGGCCTGTCAACCATGGCCAATCTCAACCATGGCCGATCTGGTGCAGAAAGTCTTGCAGCAGGGCGGCATATTCAGCGGGCCTTTCCACCATCGGCAGATGGCCCGCCTTGCGCATCAGCGCAAAGCGGTGGCCTGGGATCAGGTCGGCGGTTTCGCGCACGAGGTCAGGCGGCGTGGTGCCGTCTTTGGCACCCGCAATGGCAAGGGTGGGCAGGCGCAGGGCGGCGGTGGTGGTATAAAAATCGCTGCCCGCAATGGCGGCAGCGCAGCCGGTCCAGCCGTCGGGCCGGGTTCGGGTCAACAGGTCGTGCAACGCCGCGTAATGCGGGTTGGCGCGAAAGCCCGGGCCAAGGATGCGCTGCATCGCGCCGTCGGCATAGGCCGCCAGCCCCTGCGCCCGAATCTGTGCGATACGGTCGTGCCACATCTGCTGCGTGCCGATGCGGGCGGCGGTGTTGGACAGGACCAGCCCGCGCACAAGGTCGAGCCGCTTGACTGCCAGACCCTGCGCCACCCGACCGCCCAGCGAAACGCCGATCACGACGACCTCGGTCAGCGCGAAATGGTCGATCAGCCGTTCCAGATCGTGGATCAGGGCACCCATTGCATAGGGCGGGGCTGGGCAGTCTGACGCGCCATGGCCGCGCTGGTCATAGGTCAGGCACAGGTAGTCCGGCAGATGCGCCAGCACGCCGTCCCAGATCGTCAGGTCGGTGCCAAGGGCATGGGCAAAGACCAGCACCGGGCCTTGCTTGGGGCCGGTCAACCGGGCGTTCAGGCGTATATCGGGCAGGTAGATCAGCGTCATGTTCGTATGTCTAAAGACCATGGCGGGCGTGCCGCGCTTGCTGTTTGATCAAGATCGGTCGCAAAAGCGCTGCAAGCAGGCCGCGAACAGTGCCGGGTCGACATTGCCACCCGAGGCGGTGCAGATCACGGTCTCGGGCAGGTCTGTGCCCATCACGGCGGCGGCGAGGGCCACGGCGCCGCCGGGTTCGACCACGATGCGCAGATGGGTAAAGGCCAGCGCCATGGCGTGCAGCGCCTGATCGTCGGTCACCACCAGACCCGCGCCACACAGGCGTTGCAGGACCGGAAAGGTGATCTGGCCGGGTGTGGGCGTCACGATGGCATCGCAGACCGACCCGGACAGGGCGGCGTTGCGCTCGTGACGCCCCGACATCAGCGAGCGGGCAGTGTCATCGAAACCGGCAGGCTCGGCGGGCCTGACGCGAAAGGGCGTGCCCTCAAGCGCCAGTGCGATGCCCGCCGTCAAGCCGCCGCCGCCGCAGCAGGTGACGACCGTGGCGGCCTCGATCCCCAGTTCTGCGGCTTGGCGCGCGATTTCAAGGCCGATGGTGCCCTGCCCTGCGATGACGAGGGGGTCATCATAGGGTTTGATCAGCGTCAGCCCGCGCTGCGCGGCCATTTCGGCACCGATGGCGTCACGGTCTTGCGTCAGGCGGTCATACAACACGACCTCGGCCCCATAGGCGCGGGTGTTGGCGATCTTGATGGCCGGGGCGTCGGACGGCATGATGATGACGGCGGCCACATTTTGCAAAGCGGCGGCCAGCGCCACGCCCTGCGCGTGGTTGCCCGAGGAAAAGGCGATCACGCCACGGGCGCGGGTTGCGGGGTCCAGTGCCGTCAGGGCGGACCAGGCGCCACGGAACTTGAAACTGCCGCCGCGTTGCAGACACTCGGCTTTGACAAAGATACGGCGACCAGCAATGCGGTCCAGCAGCGGGGCGTTCAACAAGGGGGTCACGCGGGCATGGCCGCGCAGGCGGCCGGCTGCGGCGTGGATCATCGACAGGTCAGGTGCGGACTGGCTGGTCATGAGGGCAGCGCCCGCAGAAACCGGTGCAGGACAGCCAGGCTTTCGGGCTCGTCCAGAAAAGGCACATGGCCCCGACCGGGAACGTTGGTGAAGATCAGGTCAGGGCGGCGCGATTGCATCTGGGCGACCGTGTCCATCGACAAAAGGTCGGTGTTTTCGCCCCGGATCAGCGCCAAGGGCAGACCGGCACAGGCATCAAACAGGGGCCAAAGGTCGGGCTCAGGCGCCTGCAGCATGGCAAGGAAACTGTCGCGCAACGCGGGGTCATAGGTCAGGCGCAGACCGTCGCTGACGATGTCTGTCTGATGGGCCGCCTCGGTCAGCCAGCGGCTGGCGGGCACATCGCTAAAGGCGGGGCTGGCGGCGGCCAGACGTCGGGCAAAGCTGGCCCTGTCATGCACCGCAGGCGCGCGACCGACATGGGCCGCGATACGCTCCAGTCCGGCACGCTCGATCCTGGGGCCGATGTCGTTCAGGCAGATGCCGGTCAGGCGGGGTTTGGCCAGTGCCGCCAGCAGCATTGCGATCAGGCCCCCGCGCGAGGTGCCAAGGATGGCGACCTGCGGCAGGCCGAGATGGTCAAGCAAAGCCAGCGCGTCCCTGGCCTCTTGCGCGACGGTATAGGTGGCGGCGCCGGTCCAGTCGCTGGCACCACGCCCGCGATAGTCCATGCGGATGATCCGCGCGGGCAGATGCGGCAGGATATAGTCGAAATCGGCGCGGTTGCGGGTCAGGCCGGGCAGGCACAGCAGGGCGGGACCCGCGCCGTGCAGGTCATAGGCCAGCCTTGTGCTGTCTTGCGTCGTGAAAAACTGCGTCATTGCGGCAGTCAATCACGCAATCGGGCCGGGGAAAAGGGGGCTTGGTGGTTGAAGCGGACCCGGCGCAAGGATAGATGCTGGGCGCAAAGCGAGGGATGGCATGGCTTACACCGACAGCGGCGAGACGCGGGCGACCTCGCGCAAGATAGGCGCGCTGCGCGGTCTGGTGCCCTTCATCCGGCCTTATCGCAACATGGTGGTGATGGCGGCGGTGGCGCTGGTGATGACGGCCTCGGTCAGTCTGGTGCTGCCGTTGGCGGTGCGGCGGGTGGTGGACGCCTTTGGCGCGGGTCAGGCGGCGTTGCTGGACAGCTACTTCGCGGCCGCCTTGGGCATCGCGCTGGTTTTGGCGATTGGCACCGGGGTGCGGTACTACTTTGTCACCAGGCTGGGCGAGCGGGTGGTGGCCGATATCCGCCGCGCGCTGTTTGACCGCGTGATGGGGATGAGCCCGGCCTATTTTGAGGACATCATGACCGGCGAAGTGCTAAGCCGCATCACCACCGACACCACACTGATCCTGTCGGTGATCGGCTCGTCGGTGTCGGTGGCGCTGCGCAATGTGCTGACGCTGATCGGCGGACTGGTCTTGCTGATGCTGACCTCGGGCAAGCTGTCACTGCTGGTTTTGCTGATCGTGCCGGCGGTTGTGGTGCCGATCGTGGTGCTGGGCCGCCGGGTTCGGGCGTCCAGCCGCGAAAATCAGGATTGGATCGCGCAAAGCAGCGGCAAGGCGTCCGAGGCCTTGGGGGCCGTGCAGACTGTCCAAGCCTTTACCCATGAAGACCGCACGCGGGCCGACTTCGCGCTGGTGACCGAGCGCAGCTTTGACAGCGCCCGCAAGCGCATCGGCATGCGGTCGATCATGACGTTCATCGTGATCTTTCTGGCCTTTGCCGGGGTGGTGGGCGTGCTGTGGATCGGCGCGCGCGATGTCCGCTCGGGCGTCATGACACCGGGCGAGTTGGTGCAGTTCTTGATCTATGCCGTCATTGTGGCCGGGGCCGTGGGGGCGCTGTCGGAAATCTGGGGCGAGTTGCAGCGTGCCGCAGGCGCGACCGAGCGTCTGGTCGAAATGCTGCATGCCGAGGATCCGGTGCAGGACAGCCCCGTCGCCAAGGCTATGGTGCGGCCGGTCCGGGGGCAGGTCACGTTTCAGGATGTGACCTTTCGCTATCCGACGCGCCCGGACGCGCCGGCGCTGCGCGGGGTAACACTGGTGGTGGAACCTGGCGAGACGGTGGCGCTGGTCGGGCCGTCAGGGGCCGGGAAATCGACGGTGTTCCAGTTGATGCTGCGGTTTTTCGACCCGCAATCGGGGGCGGTTCTGCTGGACGGTGTCGATCTGCGTGACCTGCGGCGCGCGGATTTTCGTCAGTCCATGGCCTTGGTGCCGCAAGACCCGGTGATCTTTGCCGTCTCGGCGCGGGAAAACATCCGCTTCGGGCGGCCTGCCGCAACCGATGCCGAGGTCGAGGTTGCGGCGCAGGCAGCGGCGGCGCATGACTTTATCGTGGCCCTGCCACAGGGCTATGACACCTTTCTGGGCGAGCGCGGCGTGATGCTGTCGGGCGGACAAAAGCAGCGCATTGCGATTGCGCGGGCGATCTTGCGCGATGCGCCGGTGCTGCTGCTGGACGAGGCGACCAGCGCGCTGGATGCCGAAAGCGAACGTCTGGTGCAAGCGGCGGTAGAGCGTCTGGGCAAGGGGCGGACGGTGGTGGTCGTGGCGCACCGCCTTGCGACGGTCAAGCGGGCCGACCGGATCGTCGTGCTGGATCAGGGGCGCATTGCAGCCACAGGCACGCATGAGCAACTGGTCGCCGGGGGTGGGCTTTACGCAAGACTGGCGCGGTTGCAGTTTACCGACGGGGCGGTGTAACCGTCCGCAGACCTGCGAAAAACCACGCGGTTTGTGAGAGGGCCGCGTTCGGTTCGGGGTCGTGCAGGCTGCGCGGCGCCGACAGGGTTTCAATCAGGCTGCGGCGGGTGCTTGCCTGATCCGGGGTCAGCGGCAATTCGCCCGACTGTATCAGCAGAACAAGGGCCTCATGCAGGCGGCGTTGCAGACGAAAGGCGTGGTCGATGGCGGGCAGCAGGCTGGGGTCGCGGCGCCACGAGCGGCCCTTGAACAGGTCTTGCGTCACTTTCTGGCCAGCACCGTGGCAATTGAACCGGGCGCAACCGGCAAAGCCTTGATCGGCCAGATCGGCATGGATGCGGCATTGATTGCCTGCTGTCAGGTTCTGGCAGGGCGTGCAGGCGGGTTTGTCAAAGCCGAATGCGTCGCAGGCGTCAAAGGCCAGAACCACGCAGCACAGGGCGTCGCAGGATTGGCAGTCGGGGGTCAGGTCTGGCAGGGCGGTTGGCAAGGTATCCGGTTTGGTCATGGGCATCTCGGTCGGGACACTGGATATTGCCGCGAAAGCCGGGCTTGGCAAGTGCCACCCTGCTCGCGGGTTTTCCTTGGCAAATGGCAAAAATCCGACCATCGTGACTGATGATCAGCCCGAAATCGGGCGCGGGGGGAACCATGGGCAGTTTTCGCACCAGTGCCGACTTCAAGGCCCTCGAGGCCGAGGCGACATGGAGCCAGCGCGATGTGCCGCGCACCATTCATGAATTTCTGTCCGCCGCCAAGGCGGCCCATGGCGACCGCCCTGCCGTCACCTTTCAACTGCAATCCGAAGCGGGCGCGCGGGCGCAGACCCTGACCTGGACTGCGCTGCACGAACAGGTCACGCGGGCGGCCAACCTGTTCCGGTCGCTGGGGGTAGGGCCGGGCGATGTCGTGGCCTATGTGCTGCCCAATTGTCTGGAAACAGTCATCACCCTGCTGGGCGGTGCCGTGGCGGGCATCGTCAACCCGGTCAACCCCTTGCTGGAGTCCGAACAGATCGCGAGCATCTTGCGCGAGACGCGGGCCCGTGTCGTGGTCACCCTGCGCGCCTTTCCCAAGACCGAATTGCCCCAGCGTGTGGCGGCGGCGGTGGCCATGGCCCCCGGCGTGCAGACCGTGGTCGAGGTCGATCTGGCCCCCTATCTTGGCACCCCCAAGTCGTGGATCGCGCATTTTCTGCGGCCCCGCTTCACGCCCGACCATCAGGCGCGGGTGATTGGTTTTGCCAAATCCGTGGCCGCGCAATCCAAGGCGCTGGACTTTGTCGACGATCCCGCCGACCGGGTGGCGGCCTGCTTTCACACTGGCGGCACCACAGGCCTGCCCAAAGTGGCCCAGCACCTAGCCAGCGGGATGATCTATAACGGCTGGTGCGGCAAGCAGTTGCTGTTTGTCGAAACCGATGTTGTCATGTGCCCGATGCCGCTGTTCCATGTCTTTGCGGCCTATCCGATCTTGATGTCCATGATCGCCTCGGGCGGTCATGTGATCTTTCCGACACCTGCGGGCTATCGGGGTGACGGAGTGTTTGACAACATGTGGGCGCTGATCGAACGCTGGCAGGTGACCTATCTGGTGACCGTGCCGACAGCCCTGTCCGCCCTGTTGCAACGCCCGGTCAATGCGCGGATCGACACGCTGCGCGGTGCGTTTTCGGGCTCGGCGCCGTTGCCGATCGAATTGTACAACCGGTTCGAAAAGACCACCGGCGTGCAGATCGTCGAAGGTTACGGCCTGACCGAATGCACCTGTCTGGTGTCGGTCAACCCGCCCGAGGGCACCAAGAAGATCGGCTCGGTCGGACTTGCCTTTCCTTATACCCATATCCGCATACTAAAGCCCAATGGCCGGGATGGCTGGCTGGATTGCGCCGTGGGCGAGGTGGGCGAGATTTGTGTGGCCAGTCCGGGTGTGACGCCGGGCTCGCCTTATACCGAGCCTGACCGTAACAAGGGATTGTTTGCCGAAGGCCGCTTCTTGCGGACCGGCGATCTGGGGCGGCTCGACAGCGAAGGCTATCTGTTCATCACCGGGCGGGCCAAGGATCTGATCATACGCGGCGGTCATAACATCGATCCAAGCCTGATCGAAGAGGCGTTGATGGGCCATGACGCGGTGGCCTTTGTCGGCGCGATCGGCCAGCCTGACCTCTATTCCGGCGAAGTGCCCTGTGCCTATGTCGAACTGATCACGGGCCGTTCGGTAGATGTGCCGACCTTGCTGGACTATGCCCGCGATCATATCACCGAGCGGGCGGCGATCCCCAAATACATCGAAATCCTGTCCGAACTGCCGAAAACCGCGGTCGGCAAGGTGTTGAAGCCCGAATTGCGCAAACGGGCGATTGCCCGGGTCTTGACGGCCACCCTGGTCGAGGCCGGCCTGTCGGCCGAGGTGCGCGAGGTGGTCGAGGACAAGACGCGCGGTTTGGTGGCGATGGTCGCTGCCACGGGGGTCGTGGATCAGGCGGCGGTTGCGACGCTGTTGGGCAGCTTTGCCACTGCGTGGGACTGGGCCACGTAAGGCTGGATCAGGTGAAGCGGTATCAATCGATGCCGTGACATTTTCCGTCTGCGGGACGTTGCAAACTGACCAATCGTCGAAACACCAACCTGCATCAGTGCAGGGCACCGTCGAAGCGGGCAGCGGTAATTCGGATTACACAATGGCCTTCGTGACATGGTTGCGATAGCGACCCACCCTTTGCGCGCGCATTTCCCCTCGTCGGGCGCATTGGGTGGCACCACCGGCTGTTCTTCAACGCGGCCAGCGCAGACACCAGCGATCCGTGATCTTCCGACCGACGGCCTTCTGCCTGTGCTGAAGGTCAACTCTACGGCATCTTCCGGGACCCAAAACCGATGAGTGTGGCCGGGTTCAAGGCAATGGTGGTGCGCTTACCGTTGATCGCGCCATGATCGCCGCGTGATCACTTCAGCAGAGGACCATCTTGATCGAGGTAGCTTTTGTCGAAATCCGCAAGGGCAACAAGGCGGTCCAGATCGTGGATGTCCACCTTTCCATGCTGGAAGGTGACCAGCCCATCTTCGCGCAGTTCCCGCAGAACCCGGTTGACGTGAACCTCACTCAGCCCCATGGAATCGGCCAGCAGGTATTGTGACAGCGGGCAGGCGTATCCAAGGGTCGTTCCCAACCCGACCAGTTTCAAACGCGCACCCAACTCCAATAGAAAGTGCGCAGTGCGCTCTTTGGCATCCCTGCGCCCGATCCCCACCAGATGTTCCACCACCATCGCCTCGTCCCGCGACGCAGCCCATAACACGGCGGTTGCAAGCCGGGGTGTCTTTGCGAAGTTTTCCAGCAGATCGCTGGCCAGCACCTCGGATGCCTCGACCCGTGTGACAGGTTCGATATTGTGGTCGGCGGTGCGGAACAACACCGACCGCAACCCCAGAAAATCGCCCGGGATCTGGAAATCCACGATCTGTCGGGTGCCACCCGACAACAGCTTGTAAGAACAGACCCAACCCGAGGCCAGGATATAGGCAGGCTGATTGACCTGGCCCTGATGGACGATGTCGCGTCCGGCGGCAAATTGCTTGCGTCGGCCATGCAGGCGGTCGAGTGCGGCAAACTCTTCCTCTGACAAGGCGACGAACGCGCCCAGCTTTCGGGCAAATGCGGAATGCTGATGTGTCATCTTAAGAAATCCCTTTCGCAATCGGGTCTTGGCTTTCGGAGAATGGACACGGCACGATCCAGCCAATAGACCGGGCAATAACCGGTTAGGCTGATTTGGATCAGTCGACCCTATCATGGACATTCTATGATTACATCATCTTTGCAGGTGCGCCGCGCATTTCGCCCGGTCACCCGATCCACCGATGAAAGGTCCGACAATGCCCTATGGTCCCGACGTGGCGGGCAAAGCCGCCCTGGCGATCTGCGAGTCGCTTCTGCTGGCGCTGAACGACCGCAACATCTTGCCCGAGCGTGAAATCGTGGGGATTCTGCAGGACGCCGCCGCTGCGCATACCAACGATGCCGGCCATGACGGCAAGGACGTGACGCACAACGCCGTCGCAGCCCTGATCAACAGTATTCTCGCCGGCGGCAACTCGGTGCGACGGCGGTAAGACGGCAACGGCCCTGATACCATCGTGGAATACCGGGGCTTTGTTTCCAGGTCTGCGGCCGCCGCGTGAAAGCCAGCCTGATGCAACAATCCGCGGAATGGGCGGTCAAGCATGCGCGCCAAGTGACCCGTCAAGCCATGGCACCCGTCAGCGATATCCTGTCACGCCCCCAACAGTCCCCGGCGCATGACCAGACCGTGCATACCCGCAATCGTTGAGGACAAAAGAAACGACTCGACGTTTTGGGACACGATGATCAAGGTTCAAGGTTGCAATGCGAACCTATCCGAAATCATCGATGCTCCCCCGCAAAGCCAAAGCCTCGTTTCTGGCCCGCTGGGTTTCAGCAAGCAGGCCCACGAAAGACCCAAGCGCACCGCACGGCGCGGCAGTCTTTCGCCAGATCATGCCGTAGCTGAACTGCATCCAAGGTTCGAACAGGTCAATCAGCGCAATCTCTCCGGCGTCTGTTTCTTTCTGCACAAAGTGCGGCGAGCACAGGCCAATTGCATGTCCGTTGCCGACGGCTGCGTTCATCTCGGCAAACGTCTCGACCCGGATCGCCGGTAACAAATTCCCTGACTCGCGATCGATCCGTCCTGCCTTGTCCACAGGCACGGGGATCATGTCTGCGAAACGCGCTTGCACCGCCGCGAATGCCCAAGGATACGACACAACCTCTGCCCAGGCCACGCGACTGGCACGCGCAAGCGGATGAAGCGACGCACAAAAGAATCGCCCCGGTTCGCGGCCCAGTTGGGTGCCTTCGAGATCGGGCATGTTCCTGACCGAGGCAAGATCGGTGACGGCAAGATCGGCGCGGCCGTCCCGGACATTGGTGATGCAGGTCTTGTGGTCGCGGACAAGCAATTGCCCGTGGGATAATGGGAACTTTGCGGTACAGGTTGCGAACGCTGTCTTGCCAACGGCCTCGGCGGCAAAGGGGCCAAAGGCGAGGGTGAAGTCTGACTGCTCATGCGCGCGCGGTGCCTTGATCTCGCGCCGATGGTCAGCGAAACCCTTGATCATCGGGTCCAGATGCCGTTGCGCCACCATGCCTTCCTCGGTCGGCGCGACAGCCGTCTTGGGCCGGCTGAACAGCACGACGCCAAGGTCGTTTTCGATCCGCTGAAGAGTGCGAGTTAGGGCAGGCTGGGTCATGTTCAGGATCGACGCCGCGCGACCGAAGTTACGCTGTTCCGTCAGAACGCGAACGATCAATAGCTCTCTGATGGTACGCATTTGGTTACTGCCCAGTGCACTGTTGCATAAGCCGCATCACCGCAGTTTGATCAAACTATGACGTTAGCCAAGATCGTGTCCCGCCGCGTGGTGTAGCTCGCCGGTAGCAAGGCCGCCCGCGCTGCGCTTTCAGACAGCTGGCGGTGCGGGCGGCTTTGCGGGTGGTGATCGGTGATCTCGGGTGGGTTTGGGACCTGCACCGGTTTCGTTTGGGTCTTTTGAGAGCAATACTCGCCATCCAGGAGACCGGATAGGGCAGCGATACACAGCGACGAGTTCAAGCGGGATGCGGTTTGTATGGCGCAAACCAGTGGCCTAGTTGTGAGCTTTCAACAGGTTACTACCATAGCCTAGGGCCTGTTGAGTATCAGGATTCCCATCTGGTCTGATTTCTGATTCAAGCTT
>JBAXXO010000054.1:0-14870 GCA_037127855.1 Alphaproteobacteria bacterium | reverse complement strand
CCTCCGTAACAGGTGGGTATTGCGGACCTGCGCGCCCATTGCTGGGATGCTTCCAAGAAGCTGGAAAACCGGAAACCAACAAGATTTGCGCGGAGTGACGCGATGAACAGAAAAGCAGCGATCATTGGCGGCGGCGTCATCGGCGGCGGGTGGGCGGCGCGGTTCTTGCTGAACGGCTGGGATGTGGGGGTGTTTGATCCCGACCCCGAGGCCGAGCGCAAGATCGCGGCGGTGATGGCGAATGCGCGGCTGGCTTTGCCCGCGCTGTCGGATGTGCCGATGCCGGAGGAGGGGAAACTGACCTTTCACGGCACGATTGGCGAGGCGGTCGAGGGGGCGGACTATGTGCAGGAGAGTGTTTCCGAGCGGATTGAGCTGAAGAAAAAGGTCTATGCCCAGTTGCAGCAGGCCAATCCGGGGGTGCTGATCGGCTCGTCAACCTCGGGGTTCAAGGCCAGCGATTTGCAGCAGGGCTCGCCCGCGCCGCAGAACATCATCGTAGCGCATCCGTTCAACCCAGTCTACCTGCTGCCCTTGTCCGAGGTGTCGGGATCGGACCGCAACCCGCCCGAGACGGTCGAGCGGACCGTGCAGATCATGAAGGACATCGGGATGTTCCCGCTGGTGATCCGCAAAGAGATCGACGCCTTTATCGGCAACCGCTTTCTTGAGGCGGTCTGGCGCGAGGCGCTGTGGATGCTGGTCGACGGCATCGCCACGACCACCGAGATTGACGAGGCGATTCGCATGGGTTTTGGCCTGCGCTGGGGCCAGATGGGCCTGTTCGAGACCTATCGCATCGCGGGGGGCGAGGCCGGGATGCGCCACTTCATGGCGCAGTTCGGGCCGACGCTGAAATGGCCATGGTCGAAACTGATGGATGTGCCCGAGTTCAACGAGGCGCTGGTCGATCTGGTGGCCGGGCAGTCCGATGCGCAAAGCGGTGCCTATAGCATCCGCGAGTTGGAGCGGATCAGGGATCAGAACCTGGTGGGGTTCCTGCGGTCACTGAAAGAGCGCAACTGGGGTGCCGGCAAGGTGCTGCGCGAGCATGACGAACGGCGGGCGGTGGCATTTCACGCGGCGGATGCGGGGCCGATGGATCAGCCGCTGGTCCTGGCGCATTTGCAGGTGCTGCCGGGATGGATCGATTACAACGGGCACATGACCGAAAGCCGCTATTACTTTGCCAATTCCGAAACCGTGGATGCGTTCTTGCGGCTGATCGGGGCGGGCGTGGACTATGTGGCGGCGGGCCATTCCTATTACTCGGCCGAGACCCATATCCGCCATCTGGGCGAGGCCAAGCTGGGGGATCGTCTGACCGGGTCGGTACAGATCATCAGCGCCGATGAAAAACGGTTCCGATCCTTTGTGCGGATCATGAAGGGCGATGTCTGCGTGGCGACGGTGGAACAGTTGTGCCTGCATGTCGACATGGACTCGGGCAAGGCGGTTGCGGCAGCACCTGCGGTCTGGGGCAAACTGAAAGCCATTGCCGAGGCGCAGGCCGGGCTGGCGATGCCCGAGGGTGCTGGCCGCGCCGTGGGGCAGAAAAAGTGAAGCGGGTTATGATCACGGCGGGGGCGAATGGCATTGGCCTTGTGATGGCGCGCGCATTTCAGGCGGCAGGCTACCGGGTATGGGTCACGGATGTGGACCATGGCCCGCTGGCCGCCTTGCCGCCCGGGATAAGGGGCAGTCATTGCGATGCGGCCTCGGAAATGGCGATGGAGGGGCTGTTTGCCGATGTTGCGGCACAGTGGGGCGGGCTGGATGTGATCTGCGCCAATGCCGGGATCAAGGGGCCGACGGCGGCAATCGAAGATATGCCGCTGGAGGGCTGGCACCAATGCCTGTCCGTCAATCTGGACGGGGCCATGCTGGCGGCGAAACATGGCGCGCGGCTGATGAAACCGGCCGGGCGCGGCTGCATGATCTTTACCTCATCGACGGCGGGCTTGTACGGTGTGCCCTATCGCGGGCCCTATGTGGCGGCGAAATGGGCGGTGATCGGCCTGATGAAGACGGTGGCGATGGAGCTGGGGCCGTTTGGCATCCGGGCCAATGCGATCTGTCCGGGGTCGGTGAACGGGCCGCGGATTGACCGGGTGATCGAGGCGGAAGCCGCCGCCAAAGGCATGACGCCCGAGGCGGTGCGGGCGGGCTATGCCAGTGGCACGGCATTGGGGCGGCTGACCGACCCTGAGGATGTGGCGGATATGGCGCTGTTCCTCGCCTCGGACGGGGCGCGCATGGTGTCGGGCCAGGCGCTGACCGTGGACGGCTTTACCATCAATCCCGACCCGTGAGGACAATATGGATTTCGGACTGAGCCAAGAACAAAGCATGATTGTCGAGACGACCAGCGCCTTTGTTCAAAAGGAACTGTATCCGCATGAGGATATGATCGAGCGGACCGGCCATCTGCCGATGGACCTGATCCGCGAGATTCAGAAAAAGGCCATGGCGGCGGGGTTATATGCAGCGAACATGCCGGCCGAACTGGGCGGGGCGGGTTTGGACACGCTGTCATGGCTGCTATACGAAAAAGAACTGGGGCGGGCGAATTATGCCCTGCATTGGACCTGCGTTGCGCGGCCGTCCAACATCTTGTTGGCCGGGAATGCCGCGCAGCGCGAACAATATCTGATGCCGTGCATTCGGGGTGAGACCTGGGATTGTCTGGCAATGACCGAACCCGGCGCGGGGTCGGATTTGCGCGGCATGAAGGCCAGCGCCCGCCCGGATGGCGATGACTGGGTGCTGAACGGGACCAAGCATTTCATCAGCCACGCCGATGTGGCGGGGTTTGCGATCGTGTTCGTGGCAACCGGCGAGGAAGACACGCCGCGCGGCCCCAAGAAACGGATCACGGCGTTTTTTGTCGATAAAGGCGTCAAGGGCTTTACGGTGCGCGACGGCTACCGCAACGTCTCGCACCGGGGCTATACCAATGCGGTGCTGGAGTTTGACGATTGTCGTTTGCACAAACGGCAAATTCTGGGCGAGGTGCACAAGGGGTTCGACGTGGCGAACGCCTGGCTGGGGGCGACGCGTCTGCAGGTTGCCTCGACCTGTCTGGGGCGGGCCGAACGCGCCCTGGTTCATGCCGTGGCCTATGCAGGCGAGCGCAAGCAGTTCGGCCAGCAGATCGGCAAGTTTCAGGGGATTTCCTTCAAGCTCGCCGACATGGCGATGGAGTTGAAGGCGGCCGAATTGCTGACGCGCGAGGCGGCATGGAAATATGACCAGGGGACAGTGACCGAAGCTGACATGTCGATGGCCAAGTTGAAAGCGACCGAGGTGCTGGCAATGGTGGCGGATGAGGCGATCCAGATTCACGGCGGCATGGGCCTGATGGAAGAACTGCCGCTGGAGCGGATCTGGCGCGACGCAAGGGTCGAGCGGATATGGGAGGGGACCAGCGAGATCCAGCGTCACATCATCAGTCGCGAATTGCTGCGGGCGGTTGGCGCCTGACTTTGGCGCCTGACTTTGGCGACTGACCTTGGCGATTGGGGCGCTGCCCCCGCTGCCATAGGTACTGGGACCAATGGCCGATCAATCGACCCATCCGGGACTGTTCTTAAGAAGATGAAACGAAATGTTAACCAATTCACGCGACTTTGACGGGGCCGAACAGGGAGGGATCCCGATGACGGTAAAGGGTGAAGATTCCCTGTCCCGTTGGCGCGGGGCAGGGCGTCTTGCCTGCTGCAATTCATCTTTTCACAAATATCCTCCGGGGGCAGCAACTTTGCCCTTTGGCAAAGTTGCCCGGGGGTGGAAAACCCCCGGCGCCGGCCACGGCAAACGAGGGTTGCCATGGTGACCCGACTGGACCGTCTTTTGCGTCCGAAATCGATTGCGGTTCTGGGCGCTGGATGGGCGCTGAATGTCATCGAACAATGCGCCAAGATGGGTTTCGCCGGACCCGTCTGGCCGGTGCATCCGACAAAGCGCGAGATTGGCGGGCTGAAGACCTATGCGTCCTTGGCGGATCTGCCGGCGGTGCCGGATGCCGTGTTTATCGGGGTGAACCGGTTCGCCACGCTTCAGGTCGTGCGGGAACTGGCGGCTTTGGGGGCCGGGGGGGCGATCTGCTTTGCCTCGGGCTGGACCGAGGCGGGCGAGCAGGGATTGCAGGCGGAACTGGTCGCGGCGGCGGGTGATATGCCGATTCTGGGACCAAATTGCTATGGGGTGATCAACTATCTGGACGGTGCGCTGTTATGGCCCGATCAGCACGGCGGGGTCAGGGTGGATCGGGGCGTGGCATTGGTCAGCCAGTCGTCCAATATCGTGATCAACATGACCATGCAAAAGCGCGCCTTGCCCGTGGCCTATGTCGCCTGTCTGGGGAATGCGGCTGTGGTGGGGCTGGCGGAGCTGGCGGGAGCCTTGCTGGCGGATGACCGCGTCACCGCCTTGGGCATGTATGTCGAAGGGATCGACGATGCGCCGGCACTCGCGGCACTGGCCGAGCAGGCGCGGGCGGCGGGCAAGGGGATTGTCTGCATCAAGGCCGGCAAGACCGACCAGGCGCGGGCGGCGGCGGCCTCGCACACGGCGTCTTTGGCGGGTGGGGCGGCGGCGTCCAGCGCCTTTTTGCGGCAGATCGGCATTGGCGAGGTCAATACACCGTCGGAACTGATCGAGGCGCTGAAAATCCTGCATGTCCACGGGCCCGGGCTGGGACAAAGGCTGTGCGCGCCATGCTGTTCAGGCGGCGAGGCCGGGTTGATTGCGGATTTGGCAGCGCCTTTCGGGTTGACCTTTCCGCCGCCGTCGGACCAGCAAAGGCTAAGATTGGGCGAGATTTTGGGGCCGATCGTGACGGTCGCCAACCCGCTGGACTATCATACCTTTATCTGGGGCGACGGGCCGCGCACCACGGATGTCTTTACCACCTTGCTGGCGGGCTATGATGCCGGACTGTTCGTGATCGATCCGCCGCGCAGTGACCGTTGCGACCCATCGGGCTATCAACCTGCGCTGGATGCCATCGTGGCCGCTGGTGCGGCGACCGGCAAGCCTGCGCTGGTCGTGGCGTCCATGCCCGAAAACTTTGATGAGGGCATGGCGATCGGGATGATGGATCAGGGGGTGGCCGTACTGATGGGGCTGGAGACGGCGCTGGCGGCGGTGCGGGCGACACAGGTGATGGGCGGCAGGCCGGGTTGGCGGCCAATGCGCGTGGTGCCGGTGGTCGAGGGCCGGGTGCTGTCAGAGGCCGAGGGCAAGGCGCGGGTGGCAGGGTATGGTGTGGCGGTTCCGAAGTCGGTGACAGCGCCGACACTTGCAGGGTTGCAACTGTCTGAACTGACAGCGCCTTTCGCGTTGAAAGGGTTGGGGTTTGCCCACAAGACCGAGGCCGGGGCGGTGCGGTTGGGGTTGACGTCATTGGAGGGGCAAGCGGCGATGCCGGGTGCCACAGGCTATCTGGCCGAGGAAATGGTGCTTGGGGCGGTGGCCGAGATGCTGGTCGGGTTGCGACGTGATCCGATTTACGGGGTCACGCTGACCCTTGGGATGGGCGGCGTCACGACAGAGTTGTTGGCGGATACCGTCACGCTGGTGGCACCGGTCACGGCGGACCAGATTCTGGCCGCCTTGCGGACATTGCGGTTGTGGCCGCTGCTGGATGGCTATCGCGGGCGGGTGCCGGCGGATGTCAGGGCTTTGGTCGCAGCCGCGCTGGCCTTGCAAGAGGCCATGCAGCAACAGGCGGCGATTGTCGAAATCGAAATCAATCCGTTGATCCTGTGCGAGACCGGGGCAGTGGCGGTGGATGTGTTGATGCAGGAGGTGACGTGATGGACATGCTGACAGAGGGGCCGATCCGGACGCGGCGCGAGGGCGCCATTCTGGAGGTCACGCTGGACCGCCCCAAGGCCAATGCGATTGATCTTGCGACCAGTCGGATCATGGGGCTGACCTTTCGCGGGTTTCGTGATGATGACAGCCTGAGGGTCTGTATCCTGCGGGCGCAGGGCGACAAGTTCTTTTGCCCCGGCTGGGATTTGAAGGCGGCGGCGGGGGGCGACGCGGTTGATGGCGATTACGGGGTTGGCGGCTTTGGCGGTTTGCAGGAATTGCCGAACCTGAACAAGCCGGTCATCGCGGCGGTCAACGGAATTTGCTGTGGCGGGGGGCTGGAACTGGCCCTGAGCGCCGATCTGATCCTGTGTTCATCCAGTGCGACATTCGCGCTGCCGGAAATCCGGTCGGGGACAGTGGCGGATGCGGCCTCGATCAAGCTGCCCAAGCGCATACCCTATCATGTCGCGATGGACCTGCTGCTGACCGGTCGCTGGTTTGATGCCGAGGAAGCGTTGCGCTGGGGCATCGTCAAGGAGATTTGCGCACCGGGCGCCTTGCTGGGCAAGGCCTGGGATCTGGCGCGGGTTCTGGAGTCGGGACCGCCGCTGGTCTATGCCGCGATCAAGGAAGTGGTCCGCGAGGCCGAGAACATGCGGTTTCAGGATGCCTTGGCGCGGGTCACGAAGCGGTTGCTGCCGACGGTGGACCGGCTGTACGCCAGCGAAGACCAGTTGGAAGGGGCGCGGGCCTTTGCCGAAAAACGTGATCCGGTCTGGAAGGGAAAATAGGCTCTCACTTATTGGGGGCAACTATATGGTGTTGCAGTATATGATCATTCGCCGCTTTGGGCGGCCGTGCCTGGCTGTGGGCAGGCCAGACCCAAAGCACATCATTCCCAACCGCTTGCCTGTCTTGGATTGCACTCCATCCGACCCAGATTGCGTGCAACCCGCTCTGGCGTCCTGATCTCAAAGTTGTTCCTATCATACGAGTGACTTGGGCCGGGATCATGGGTCGTGCAGCGCCTGCAATTGTCTTGAGCGAGGCCCGGCATGCAGAATTGGAACCCCTGGCCCGCGCGCACAAGACGGGTCAGGCCAGGGTGCCACGGGCGGGTATTGTCTTGGGAGGCACAGCCGGGCTTGAGAACAAGGCGATCTGCGTGGAGTTGGGCGCCCAGAGCCATACGGTTGGCACATGGCGCCGCCGCCTTTGCCCAATAGATGCCGGACGCCGCGCGAATCCAATGGCGCGGGATTGCCAATCAACTCCGCCCCAAAATCCCCAAACTGGCCACGCGCATGGATTCAGCCGAGCACGATGTGCTGGCCTATACGGGCTTTCCCGCCGCCCACCGGGCCAAACTGCACTCGACCAACCCGGGCAAGCGCCTCAACGCCGGAATCAAACGCCGCTCCGAGGTCGCAGGGATCTTTTCAAATGAGCAAGCCATCACCCGCCTTGTCGGTGCTACCCTGATGGAACAATCCGAAGAACGGGCCGTTCAGCGGGCCCGCTATATGACCCTTGAAACGATCGCACCCATGAGCAACGATCCCATCATCATGCTGTCGGCAGTCCCCGGTGCATGAGCAGCCCGGACAGGTCCGAGATCACGGTGAGCACCAGAAGCGACACCACGTTCGTGGACACGATCCTGCGCCTCATTGTTGAAGCGTGGCTCTGTGCTGATCTGGCAATGGACACGGCCACGTCTGACATCCGCGCCGTGGACCTCACCCCCGGCAGCGACGGCGACAGTCCGGTCTTGCCAGAGTTGCTTGATCACATCCCCCAGGGCGAAAGGATCGGCACTGTGAGCGCGGACGGTGCAAACGACACGCGCCGATGCCACAGGGCCATCATCGACCGGCAGGCCACGCCGATGATCCCGATCCGCCAGAACGGACGGCCTTGCAAGCAAGATTGCCCGGGCGCAATCGCCTACCTGCGAACGGATCGTCAGCGACCCGCAGCGCTTGAGCGCCTTGTTTTGCGCAGGCCAGTTCAGGGTCCTGTAAGTCGGGGTGTTCGATCAGCACATCCCATCCCATCCAGCGATCACGCTGGATTCACAAGATGAACCCCTCACGGGATTTGCGCAAGAAAGCCTGCAAAGACCGGTGTCATTCTCCTGGCTCGCCCCCGTCATGTTCGAAGCCTCGCGCAACAGACACAAAACCATCGCGATTTCCATCTCGGCCACGTTCGTCCCCTTTCCAAAGTTCGGGAATTCCATTAAAATCCGATCACAATCGTCGGGAAAGGTTTCGATATTTCACACGATCAGTCTGGATGCCCATGTTGTAGCGGCGCGTTCGAGGGGTTGCTGAAGGGCAGGACCGCCCCGTCGGAAAGGCGTATTTCACCTGGCCAGTCTATCAGCCGTCGTGCCTTCATGTCGGGCTCTGCGACCCTGGCGGGCTTGGTATCCGCTGTCCCGATGGTGGCCAAGGCGCAAACCGGGCCCGCCACGATCTTCAGCGGCGGTACGATCCTGACGGTCGACACAGCGTTCTCGGAAGTGGAAGCGATCGCGATTCGTGGGAAGCGAATCGTCGCTGTCGGTACTGTCGCGGATGTGCGCGCCGAGGCTGGTTCGGGAGCCATCGAAATCGACCTCGCCGGGCGCACGCTGCTTCCAGGCTTCATCGATCCTCACACACATGTCGTCACGGGGTCTGCCGTCAACAGCATCATGGCGAACGTCGGGATGTCACGCTTCGGCACGACAGCGGAAGTTCTTGATCACCTGCGATCCCTTGTTCAAGAAACGGCGGCAGGCGAGTGGATACTCGCCCGGAACTTCGATCCAGCGTTGCAGGAGGGGCCAAAAGAGTTAACTTTTAGCGATCTGGATGCCATCTCCTCCGAGGTGCCGATTTTCGTCATGAATGCCTCAGGCCACCTCGCTTACGCGAATCGCAAGGCTTTCGCGGCAGCAGGCATTCCCGAGGACGTCGTCGATCCGCCGGGAGCGGAGTTCGTCCGCGATAGCGAGGGTCGGCTGACCGGCACCATGAAGAACAACGTGTCTTTTCTTCAAGTCCTTTCGGCTGCGCCCGCGATGGCGCGGCTCGATCCAGTCTCGGCACTGCTGGATCTTTTGTCCGACTGGAGCAGCCTCGGTCTGACCACGGTGAGCGAACTGGCCCTTGGCACGCTGACCAGTTCGCCCCAGGACGCCAATATCATCTTCGCCGCGGCGGCCTCTGGGCGTTTGAAGGCCCGTATCCGTGCCTATCCTTTCTATACCCTCGGTTCGGCCGCCTGGGACGAGGCGGGGGTTGGCCCGGGAGCCGGTGACGCCCTCGCGCGGATCACGGGCTATAAGCTCATTGCCGACGGGTCGAACCAAGGGTTCACCGGCCTGCAGCGAGAGCCCTACCTCAACTCGAGCAGCCGTGGCACGGCCTACATGACGGTCGAAGACATCTCGGCCACCGCCGTCGACCGCGCTTCGAACGGCTGGCCGCTTGCGCTTCATGCGAACGGCGACGCCGGGATCGACATGGTACTTGATGCCTGCGAGGCGGTGCGGACGGCCGGGTTTGACATGAACCGCATCCGCGCGCGCATCGAACACTGCTCGATGCTGCACGACGACCAGATCGCCCGGATGAAAGACCTAGGTGTTTCGGCAAGTTTCCTTATCGGTCATGTCCATTTCTGGGGCGTCTGGATGCGTGATCGCGTGTTCGGGCCCGAGCGCGTCAACCGTCTGTGCCGTTGCCGCAGCGTCGAGCAGGCCGGCGTGGGTTTTACGCTCCACTCCGACTTCACAGTGACCGATCCAGATCCCTTGCACATGATCCAGATGGCGGTCACGCGCCGGACTTGGAAGGAACCAGACTTCATACTGAACCCGACCGAACGCATATCCGTGGAGTCTGCCATTCGTGCACTGACGTCTGAGGCAGCTTGGCAACTGTTTTCTGAACACGAGATTGGCAGCCTCGAGGTCGCGAAACTGGCCGACCTCGTGATCTTGGAGCAGGACCCACGGCGCGTGGATCCGGACTCGATCAGATCCATACGGGTTTTGGAGACTTGGATGGACGGGGAACGGGTCTACGCCGCCTGATCGGCCCTGACCTCACGCTGCCTGCCGGTGGCAGTGCCTCTTCGCGCGAGAAGATTGCACTCAATCTGAATCAGATTGAGTGCAACCCGCTCTAAGCCCTTCCGCATACTGGGCGCGCATGATCGTGATCCCGGATGGAGGTGCATCGCTGCCTTGTTATTGTCGCTGGTATATGGTTTTGCCTTCCTTTATCGTTTCAAGAACTTTGATGTCCTTCAGCGACTTGGGGTCCGCCTTGAGCGGATCCTGATCGAGGATGACCAGATCGGCAAGTTTGCCAACCTCCAGCGTCCCCTTCGTCTTTTCTTCCTTGATCTGATAGGCGGGATAGGCGGTCACAGCGCGCAATGCGACATAGGCAGAGATCTTTTCATCCTCACCTACGACCATACCCGTACCTGTCGTACGATTGACAGCCGCATCGACAAGGGCCATGACGTCAGGAAGGGGAAGGATCGGCGCATCATGGTTAAGTGAAAACATGATGCCCATCGTCTCAAGCGTGTTCATCGCCATGGACGCATCCACCCGCGCCTTGCCCCAGTAATAAACCGCCATGTCGCCGCCCAAAGGCAGGGAGCCTACGGTAAAGGTTGGGAAGCCTCCAACGTCCTTCATGCGCTTGATCTGGTCCGGACGCATATAGGTCGCGTGGATGAAGACCGGGCGATGGTCGGCCATGCCTTGCTTCTTGATGGCGCGTTCGATGGCGACAAGTGCCTGTTCGGCAGCCGCGTCGCCGTTCATGTGCATGTTGATCTGCAGATTGCTGGTCCAGAACTTGTCAAAGAACTCGTCCAGATAGGCATCTGAAACCTGCGCGAACCCCCGATAGTCGCCTTCCTTGCCCGGCGGGTTATGCGCATAGACTTCGGAAAGCCAGGTCGTCGGGACCGAGCCGTCCAGCCACAGTTTGATGCCGCCAAGGCGCACCCGATTGATATAGCGTTTGTCGATATCGGGGCGTTCCGCCAAAAGCTTTTCTGCTGTTCCTGTCGCGTTTGTTTCATATTCGGACGAGGTCGCGTAGGCGGCTGCCAGCACGTCGCTGACCATGGAATCCTTGGCACAAAGATAAAGGTCGATTGGCAGAAGCTTCTTGTCAATCGCATTGCGTATGATGTCGATATCATCCTTGCCGAGGCCGACACCGCATTCCTGTGCGGTGGTCTGGCCGTAACTCGCCCAGATCCGGCTTCCGTTCAGAGCGACGTCATCGGCCAGCTTTCCGGAAAACCCCGGTCTTTGCTCACGCACCGCAAAAAGTGCTGTTTCTTCCAACTCGCCTGAAAGCGTGCCGTCCGCATTGCGGCCAAAACTGCCGCCTTCCGGGTCTGGGGTGTCTTTCGTCAACCCTAGCATCTTGAGCATCGCCGTGTTGGCTGCGCCATTGTGCCCGGACTGGTCGACCACCATGATCGGCCGGTCGGCTGAGATTTGGTCCAGTTCCGCAGCCGTCGGATGCCGGTTTTCGATCAGCGACGGCACCCGGTAGCCAAACCCCACGATCCAGTCATCGGGCCCCATCTTCTGCGCCTGAACCTTCATCCGCGTGACGACCTCGGCCACAGAGGTTACGCCGACCAGATCGGCATCGATCATGTTCTTGCCGTAATAGATCATGTGGCCGTGGCCATCGATGAAGCCGGGAAGCAGCGCGTGACCTTGCAGATCGACCAGCTTGGTGTCCGGCGTTTGCAGGCGCAGCGCCTCGGCCTTGGCGCCTGCGAAACTGATCTTGCCCCCATCGACCACAAGGGCCTCGACATAGGCTGGCTCCGGCCCTGCCATCGTCAGGATCGGACCATTCAGATAGATCACCTCGGCTGCTTGGGCCGATTGGCCCGACGGAAAAAGAGTAAGGGCGAGCGCGATGGCCGCCGTTCGAATAAGCATTCTAGTCCCCCAGACTTGGTACATACCGCTTTCACGTTATCGCAAAAACTTGTTCTGTAAAGTGGGGTCTTGGTGCGGCGCTTTGGCGGAGTTTACCTAGGTTCCAATAGCACAGGATGGTGGCCCATCCGGTGGGTTAAGCGGACATCGTCGCATAGGCGCCCGATACAGCAGGGCGGTCAGAATGGACGCTTGTGTCTTGTCAGTTCCTCACTGCGTGGCGCGACGGGTCGGGCCTGACCGTATCATTCTCGATCACCACACCAAAGTCGCGCAGGGCGGTTGTGGCCGGGATCAACCCGTCAAGCACATCGGCCAGCACCCGGCCCGGATCACGCTCGAAGGCCGGGCCATAGCCGCCGCCGCAGGGACCGGTTGAAATCAGCCGGTCACCTGCCTTGACCCGCGCATAGGGCACTTTAGAGGGCAGGTCGCGACGAGTGCCATCGGGAGATACCAGGGTCAAGCTGGCGACATGGCCATCCGCGCCACCCAGAAAGCCCCATGGTTTGAACGCATGGCCATCGCCCTCGATCGAAAAGCCGGCATCGGACAGGAAGGTGAATTCGCGCACCGTCCCGATGCCGCCGCGCCATTTGCCCGGAGGCATTCTGTCGGTGCGCAATTCATAGCGGGTGACGCGCAGCGGCACATGGCTTTCTATATCCTCGACCGGATTGTTGCGGGTGTTGGCGTAAAGTGTGTCCACGGCGTCCATGCCATCCATGCCAAAGCGGCCACCATAGCTGCCTTCCATGATCTCCATATGGACCCAGTGCTGGCCGTGGTTCAGACCGGACAGGGCGACGACGCGCAGGTTGCCGATGCCGGCGCTGACCTGTTCCGGCACGATCTGCGACAAGGCCTTCATCACGGTGTCGGCCAACTGGTTGCCGGGGCAGAAGCGGGCGATGACGGGGGCGGGAAAGATCGGGTTGGCCAGACATCCCAGCGGGGCCACGATGGTGATGGGGCGAGTCAGGCCCTCATTTTGCGGGACGGGGCCGTGGACGGCCGAGTCGAGCAGGATCGACCGGATCGTCAGCCAGATGGCGCAATCGACCGTTCCGACAAGCGGCATGTTGATGGGTTTGTCCGGCAATTGCGGCGCGGTTCCGGTCAGATCGACGGTCAGGCAGTCGCCGTGGACGGTGACCGTTGCGGTGATCGGCAAAAGGCGGCGGGCGGGGTCGGGATCGTCGAGATAGCCGTCGATATGGGTGGTGGCCGAATAGCTGCCATCTGGCAGGGCGCGGATGGCATCGCGCAGCAGGCGTTCGGAATAGTCCATCAGGTCTTCGGCGGCGGCCATCAGAGTGGCAAGGCCATGGCTTTGCACCAGGGCCAGCAGCCGTTCGGCCCCGATGGTGGCGGCCTTGACCTGCGCCTCCATATCGCCCACGACCAGATCGGGGGCGCGGATATTGGCGCGCAGGATGTGCCAGACCGGATGGACCTTTTGACCACGGTCATAGACCTTGATCGCCTTGAACTGCAACCCCTCGGCATAGGTGTCCACTGCATCGACGATTCCACAAGAACCGGGCGAAAGTGCCCCGATATCAAGATGATGCGCAGTGGTGACAGACCACCCGATCAGCGTCTGGTCCAGAAAGACCGGCACGGCAAAGGCCACGTCCGGCCCATGGCTGGCCCCGCCATAGGGGTCGTTGTGCATGATGACGTCGCCGGGGCGGACAGGCTCGGCCCGGTCATGCAGCGTGGCCAGAATGTTGCGCACATAGCCGGGGATCGGCCCCGATTGCAGCGGGGTCGACAGGCGGCATTCGCACAACTGCCGCCCGGTGGCGTCGGTCAAGGCAGCGCCGAAATCCTCGGATTCGCGGATGATCGAGGAATAGGCCATGCGCATCAGCTTGTGGCCCATCTCAAGCGCGATGTTGTCGAGGGCGCCCTGGATCACGGCAGAGGTGACGGGGTCTATGCGTGTCGAGGCGGGGCGAGTGTGCGGGGTCATGGTGTCTCCTGGGTCAGGATCAGGCTGCCCGAGATGTGTGCCGTGGCGGTCCAGCCGGGGGGGATGACGGTGGTGGTGTCCTTTTGCAGCACGATGGCGGGGCCGGCAAAGGTTGCGCCGCTGGGCAGGGCGCTGCGACGATATAGGGCGGTGGTGTGGGGGCGCAGGGTGGTGCCGCTGCGAAAGACGACCTCGGCATGGCGGATAAGTGCGTCGGCCAGCGCGCCACCGGGTTGGGTCTGCGTTGGTTGCAGGCGAGGCAGGGCGCCGCGACCCGTGACGCGCAGGTTGACGATTTCCACCGGGCTTGACACGAAGGCGTGGCCATACTCGGCTGCATGGGCGGCGTGAAAGCCCTGCAAGACCACGTCCATGGCGGCACTGTCCAAGACGCCGTCGGGAATGGTCACCTTAAGTTCATAGCCTTGGCCCGCATAGCGCAGGTCGCCCAACCGGCTGTAGGTGATGGCGGCTGGGTCAAGATGGTCTGCCGCAAATCGTTGCGCCAGATCGGCCTGCATTGTGGCAAGGTCGCTGTTGATCCGGTCGAGGTCGAGACGGCCCGAGGTTTGGAACAGGGTCTGCACCGCGTCATATTTCAGATCAGTGACCAGCAGGCCCATGGCCGAGGTGATGCCGGGATAGGGCGGCACGATCACCTCGGGGATGCCGAGCATGGCGGCAACGTCGGCGCCATGCAAGGGGCCCGCACCCCCCATGGCGACAAGGGCAAAGCCACGCGGGTCAATACCCTTTTGCACGGTGCGCGAGCGGATCGCGTTGGCCATGTTGGCGTTCAAGATGGTCAGCACGCCCTCGGCGGCCTGATGAAGGGTCAGGCCCAGTTGGCTGGCAAGGCCAGTCATCACGGCTTCAGCGGCGTCGCGGTCAAGCGTCATGGCGCCACCCAGAAAATCGGTCGGCGCAAGGCGGCCCAGCACGACATTGGCGTCGGTCACGGTGGGCTGGCTGCCGCCGCGGCCATAAGCGGCAGGGCCTGGACTGGCGCCCGCCGATTGCGGGCCGACGCGGAACGCGCCGCCGGCATCGACGCGGGCAATCGACCCGCCCCCGGCACCGATGGTG
>JBAXXO010000053.1:0-15264 GCA_037127855.1 Alphaproteobacteria bacterium | reverse complement strand
GACCCTCATAGGCCTCACGCACCAAGAGGTCATCTGCAAACAATGGCCGATCAAATCCGAAAGGTTCACCCCAAACCCGAACCATCAAATGCCGGGACTGAACACCCAAACCATGATTCGGCGCCGTCGCAGATCATGGGCCCTGCGTGTCAGTCCTCTTGTTCGGGCGCAGTCCGGTTTCCCTTGACCTCAGCGCGGACCTTTTTGGCCACCAGTCGCCGCTGTACCGACCCAAAGGTCGGCTTGGTCGCCACCCGGCGTTTGGGCATGACCAGCGCGGCGCGGATCAGTTCGACCAGCCGTGCGCGGGCCAGTTCGCGGTTCTGGGCTTGCGAGCGGGTTTCCTCGACCTGAATGACGATGGTGCCTTCATTCGTCCAGCGCCGGCCGGCCAGCCGTTTCAGGCGCGTCTTGACCTGCGGGGTCAGATGCGGCGAACGCTCGGCTTCGAAGCGCAATTCAACCGCCGTTGAGACCTTGTTAACGTTCTGGCCGCCAGGGCCCGAAGCGCGAACGTAGCTTTCCGAAAGCTCCCAATCGGCAATGAACAGGGTGTCGTTTACATGCAGCATCGCCGATTCCATAAGTGAAAAGGTCGCAGCCAGTGCTGCGACCTTTCCCGAGTACAAGGAGATGGGGCCAGTTAGGTTCCATCCAATCAAAGGTCGTTCAGCAGGGGGCTGCCCCTAAAAAACAAACCCTCCGACTGTCCCAACACCACTCTCCAACATCACTCTAGACACTGGATCACCTCCTTTCAAAATGGTTGCAGATAACCATAGCGTGACACATATCTGGTGTTCGTCAATAGCTTTCACGCAATAGATGTGGTCCTTTTGGCGACAATTAAGCGGAATGGCAAAAGTCCGAACACGGCTATTGCAGATTTCACACACCAATCCGCCACTGCAAGCGATACCCACAATGGCAATGCCGGTCCCATGCCCAAAAGTGCGGCAGTTTCGCCCGCCCAAGCGACATCACCCCATGGTTCGAGAAAGCTGAGGGTGGCGGAAAAGGCGATGGTGAAGAAGATGGCAGAGTCGACGGTCGAGCCGATCATCGTGGAAATCAGCGGCGCGCGCCACCATGCAGAGCGGCGAAGGCGGTTGAATATTGTGATGTCCAGCAACTGACCGACCACGAAGGCGGTCAGCGAGCCCAAAGCGATACGCAGCGTGGTGACGCCGGGAAATTGCGCGGCAACAAGCGAACAGATCAGGCCGACGACAAAGCCCGCCAGCACGACCCGGCGGGCCGCGGCGGCACCAGACAAGCGGTTGGTAATGTCATTCACCAGAAAGGCGAGCGGATAGGTGAACGCCCCAAAGGTCAAGAATGCCCCCAAGGGATGCAGGACAAGGATGTTCGAGGCGACAACAATGATCCCCATTGCCAGAATGGCCGGATAAAGTCTTTTCATCTGCATTCCGTTTTTCACAAGGGTGCGGCGACTTGGCCTGCAAGGGGCGAAAGCGCCGCTTAGACCGCGGCCCTCCCGCTGTCAACGCGTGTTCAGGACGCCTCCGCCGTCATTTCGCGTTCAGGATGCCGGTGCATTCCGGCGGCAGATCCGACATCAGCAATTCGCGCGAGGTTTTCTTGCGGGGTTTGGGCGGGATCGGCGGCTTGGTGGGTTTGGGGTGCAAATAGGCATCTGATACCCAGTACATCAGCGTGTCGTCACATCCGCTGCCACCTTTGGAAAGTTCTTTGATGGTTGGCGTCTGGGTTTTGCAATAACCGGAGCCGGGCGGGCATTTCAGGCGGACATGAAGGTGATCTTGGTGGTTCGCCTCGGGGCGGATGCGTTGCAGCCATTTGGTGTCGGCGGCGGTCGCGGTCCGGCACATCTCGATCTTGATCGCGGCGGCCACGAAGATGCGGTCGACACGCGGGTCGGAGGCGGCCGCTTTGAGCATGTCACGATAGCTGCTGTCCCAGTTTTCGTTCACCCGCAACTGATCGTTGGTGCGGATCGAGATCGAGCTGATCCTTTCGCGGTCGGAGGCCGAAAGATCAAGGCTGCCGGGTTTCAAGAACCAGATGTCGGCATCCAGACCCATCTGGTGGCTGGCATGGCCGGAATTCATCGGGCCGCCGCGCGGATTGCCCAGATCGCCGATGTAGAGGCCGCGCCAGCCGAATTGTGTCACTTTGGCGCTGAGGTCTTCCAGATAGTCGACAAGCACGGGATTGCCCCAGTTGCGGTCGCGCGACAGGCGCATGGCCTGCCATGTCGGGCCGGTTTCGGGCAGTTCGACATTGCCCTGGGCACAACCCCGCGCATAGGTGCCGACTGGCACGGCGGCACCGGATGCCGGGGTGCGCTTGGCCGAAAACAGCGTGGCGGCGGTGGTTTCTGCGGCGACGGGCTGGGCAAGCAGCAAGAGTATGATCAACCATTTCATCACGTCCGCTCTCCTCTTGGTTTGACCCAGTGCAATATCAGCATTCCGGCAATGAACAGAACAATCAATGGCAGTGCAATGCCGATGCGTTGCGATCCGCTGATCAGTGTCACCACTGTCACCGCCCCGGTGCCAAGAAAGGTCGTGGCCCTGCCCGACAAGGCGTATAGCCCGAACGCCTCGACTGCGCGCTCCGGGGTGGTGTGAAAGACCATCATGGTACGGCTGGCCGCCTGCAAACTGCCGCCGGCGGCACCGATGGCACAGCCGCAGATATAGAAGATGATGTCGGGCAGCGACGATCCGGGCGTGATGGGTAGGCTGAAGAAATACTGTCGCGACATGCCGCCCACCACCAGGCAAACCACGATCAGCACCCAGATCGACACCACGATGACCGCTTTGGGCCCGCGCGCCGAGTCGATCTTGCCGCCGATCCAGGTAAACAGTGCCGCCGACAGCGCCCCGATGATGCCAAAGACGCCCAGTTGCGTGATGGTCCAGCCCAGAATGTTGACTGCGTAGATCCCGCCCATTGCGTAAAGCGCGTTCAGCGCGTCGCGGTACAGCATGGAAGACATCAGATGTGCGCTTAGCGATGGACGTTGCCGTAGTGACAAGATCAGCCGCCAAAGCGCAGCCAGCGATGCGGTCAGACGCATAGGGCGGCCCGTGCCCTGCGCCTCTCTCACCCATAGGAAAAAGGGCAGCATGAACAGTATATACCAGACCGCCGTGAACGGGCCGACGGCCCGCGTCCCCTCGCGCAGCGCCGGGTCCAGCCCGAACAACGGCGGGATGCCGATCAGGGTCTTGCCAGTGTCACCATTCTCGTTGAACAGGGTCAGGATCAGGATCAGCGCCACGATCCCGCCCAGGTAGCCAAAGGCTGAACCCGATCCGGATATCTTGCCCATGTCCCTGTCATCCGTCAGGTCAGGCATCAGAGAATTGGTAAAGATCGTCGCAAACTCCATCCCGATCAGGCCGATGCCGAACCAGACCACCGCCATGAAGAGGTCGGGCTGGATGGGTGACAGCGTCCAAAGCATCAACGATCCAAGCACATACAGGGCCGAAAAGCCCCAGATCCACGGCATTCGCCGCCCCGACCCATCAGCCACCGCCCCGAGTACGGGTGCCATCACGGCGATGATCAGGCCAAAGATCGTCTGCCCCCCCGCCCAATAGGCCGTCGCCGCGGCATCTGCCGCATTCTTGTCCATGCCTTGCGCCAGAAATGCTGCCACGGCGACGCTGGCGAAATAAGGGCTGAACACAAAGGTCAGCAGCAAAGTGCTGTAAGGCTGGCTGGCCCAGTCAAAGAAATACCACCCCCAGATGCGTCGAGATTTCGTCGTCATGCCTACCACAATCCGGCCCGCCATCCTGGCCTGCTTTTTCCCCGATCAAGCCTGATCGCCGCAGATTAAGCAAGTACGGCATCAGACCTTGCCCTTTGTCGCATGAACAATTACCTCTGCGCTGCGACACCGGAGGACCCCATGGTACCGCTGATTCAAGTTCTGCTTGCCGTCTTGCAATTCGCCCAATGGGTCGTTCTGATCCATGTGATCATGTCGTGGCTGGTGAATTTTCAGGTGCTGAACCTGCGTCAGCCCTTTGTGTCGCAAATCTGGTACGCGCTGAGCCGCACGCTGGAACCGGTCTATTCTCGTATCCGCCGCGTGGTTTCGATCCCGGGGGGGATAGACTTCTCGCCGATTATCGTGTTGTTCGCCATCTATGCCGCACAACAGTTTCTTCTTTACTACAGCCGTTTCGCGTGAAACCAAGCCAGAGCTCAGCCCATTGCCAACCGGTTCCCGGATAGCATTGGTCAAAGCAGTTTCATGAAAACATGAACGATCCGCGGTCGCTTTTGCATTCGGTCTTTGGTTTTGCCGAGTTTCGGCCGGGTCAGGAACAGATTGTCGATGCGGTTCTGGCAGGCCAGAACACCTTGGCGATCATGCCGACGGGTGGTGGAAAATCACTTTGCTTTCAACTGCCTGCGATATGTCGTGACGGTGTGACGGTGGTGATATCGCCGCTGATTGCGCTGATGCGCGATCAGGTGCGCGCGATGAAGGCGGTGGGCATCGAGGCGGGCGCACTGACCTCGGGCAACACAGAACAAGAGATCGAGGAGGTGTTTCAGGCGCTGGAAGACCGCCGCCTGAAGCTGTTGTACATCGCCCCTGAACGGTTGGCGGCCCCGGCAACCACCGCCATGTTGCGCCACGCCGGCGTCAGTTCTATCGCGGTGGACGAGGCGCATTGTGTTAGCCAATGGGGCCATGACTTTCGTCCAGATTATCTGAAGATTGGCGCCTTGCGGCAGACATTGGGCGTGCCGCTTGCCGCATTTACCGCCACCGCCGACGAAGAGACTCGGGCAGAGATTGTCACCCGCCTGTTCGACGGTGTGGCGCCCACAACATTTTTGCGTGGCTTTGACCGGCCAAATATCCATCTTGCCTTTGCCGTGAAAGACAAGCCGCGCGAGCAGATTATGGGCTTTGCCGCCGCCCGACGGGGCCAGTCAGGTATCGTTTACGCTGCCTCACGCAGCAAGACCGAGGTGCTGGCGCAGGCGCTGCGCGACGAGCGCCACGACGCCTGCCATTACCATGCCGGCATGGACCCCGAGGCACGGCGTCAGGTCGAGATGCGCTTTCAGCAGGTCGATGGGCTGATCGTGGTGGCCACGGTCGCCTTTGGCATGGGCATCGACAAACCCGATATCCGCTGGGTCGCCCATTCGGACCTGCCCAAATCCATCGAGGGCTATTATCAGGAAATCGGCCGCGCCGGGCGCGACAGTCTGCCGGCCGAAACGCTGACCCTGTATGGCCCAGACGACATCCGCCTGCGCCGGGCACAGATCGACGAGGGCACAGCGCCGCTTGACCGCAAACAGGCCGACCACGCCCGGCTGAACGCCCTGCTGGGACTGGCCGAGGCTGCGGGCTGCCGCCGTCAGGCGCTGCTGTCGTATTTCGGCGAGGTATCGTTGCCTTGCAACAATTGCGACCTGTGCCAACGGCCCGTCACGATGTTTGACGCTACCGACGCTGTGCGCAAGGCGCTGTCTGCCATTCTGCGGACTGGCGAGTATTTCGGGGCTGGTCATCTGATCGACATCCTGACCGGCAATGCCACCGCCAAGGTGATTGAACGCGGCCATAATGCCTTGCCGACCTTTGCCGTCGGGCGAGACCTGTCCAAACCGGCTTGGGGCGCCGTCTTTCGCCAAATGATGGGCCGCGATCTGGTCCGCCCGGACCCCGAGCGTTTTGGCGCGCTGCGCATGACCGAGGCCGCAAGGCCCATCTTGCGGGGCGAGCAGAGCATCGAATTGCGACTGGACACCTTGCAAAAGGCCCGCACTGCCCCAGCCATCCGCGCTGTGGTGGACGAAGAGGACGCCGACATGCTCTCGGCGCTGAAGGCCAAGCGCCGTGCTTTGGCCGAGGCGCAGGGCGTGCCCGCCTATGTGGTGTTCCCAGACCGGACTCTGATCGAGATGGCCGAACGAAGACCCGCGACGCTGGACCAGATGATGGGGATCAACGGCGTCGGCACCAAGAAGCTGGAAAGCTATGGTGCGGCCTTTCTGGCTGTCCTCACCGGCGCGGCTCCCGAGGTCCAGCACCCCGCCCGCCGCAAACTGGCTGGCCGCGATGCCGCCGCGATCTTCGACCGATTGAGCGAGGTCCATGTTCACTTGTCGCGCAGCCCGAATGGCACCGGCAAATACCTAAGCGTCACCCATGGCACCCTGCGACACATCGTCGAGCAACGCCCCTCGACCCTGAGCGAGCTTGCGCGGATCGCTGGCATGAGCCCACAAAAAATTGACCGATTTGGTGAGGCATTTCTGAACGTACTGCGCGACCAATGATCGCCCGTCCTTGTTTTCGGCCCAGTTCGCCGCACGAGGCCGATGCAGGGAGCTGATGAGGCATGTCAGATAGTTTGAACCCCCGCCAGAAAGGTTCAAGTCCTGCGCTGAGCCTTGCAGGCCTAACAATTCAAGTGCCTGTCAACTGAACGCGTTCCAGATCCAGCGCCCGCACATCCTTGGGGCAGAATTCGGCAACGATGCCGATGATCGCGGCCTTGCGCAAGGGTTTGGTCATGTAACGGTCGATGCCCGCCGCCAGAATTCCGTCGGAATCGCCGTCCATAGCATGGGCAGTCAGCGCAACAATCGGGACGTGGGAATGGCCACCCTCCATCTCGCGGATCGCACGGGTCGCCTGACGCCCATCCATTTCGGGCATCGAGATGTCCATGAAGATCAGGTCGGGCCGGAAACTGCGGAACAGATCGACCGCCTCGCGTCCATTATTTGCAAAGACCAGTTCGATATCCAGATCCTTGACCATCTTTTGAAACACCAACTGGTTGGTCCGGTTGTCCTCTGCAGTCATGACCCGCATCTGGCGGCGCGCGACGACGGCGACGGCCGCCGACGCGGCGTCATCCGGGACGGTGCTGGTCAGGGCCTGCAACTGCCGGTACAGATCGGCGCGTAGGGTTGGCTTTTGGATCACGGCGGCCAAGGCATCTGACCCTGGCGCGCCCTGCGCCAGGGTCGGGTTGCTGGTCAACATCACGATCGGCATGGTCAGACCTCGCGCCCGGATGCGCTGCGCCAGCATAAGCCCGTCCATCTCGGGCATGTTATGGTCCGTCAGGATGGCATCAAAGTTCTGATCGCGGGCCAGAACTTCCAGTGCTTCGGCGCCAGAGCGACACAGATGGGTGGCGAGGCCGCAAGGTTCCAGCTGGCGCTCCAGAATGGTGCGATTGATGAACTGGTCATCCACCACCAGAACCCGACGCAGGTTGATGGGCAAATGGGGCGGGACGGCACCCTCGGCCACCGGCAGAACCAGACGAAACCCAAAGCACGAACCCTTGCCAAGTTCGCTGTCGACCCATACCGCGCCATCCATCCGCTCGATCAGGCGCTGGGTGATGGCCAGCCCCAGGCCGGTCCCCTCGAATTTACGGTTGGACTCGGATTCGACCTGATTGAACTCGCCGAAGATGTCATCAAGATTTTCATCCGCGATGCCGATGCCAGTATCCTCGACCGTGACGTGCAACTGATGCCCGCCCTCGACCTCAAGCCCCACAACGCGCACAAGGACATGGCCGCGCTCGGTGAATTTCACGGCATTGCCGACCAGATTGGTCAAGATCTGCCGCAATCGGCCTGGATCGCCGACAAAGCGGGTGGGCAGGAACATGTCATAGTCAATAATCAGGTCAATGCCGCGTGACCGCGCCTTGGGTTGCAGCAGCATCGCCACCTCGTGGATGGTGCGTTCCAGATCAAAGGGTTCTGGGTAAAGGGTCAGTTTTTCAGCCTCGATCTTGGAATAATCCAGGATGTCGTTGATGATGACCAGCAGGGCCTCACCCGAGGATTTGATGGTTTCTGCGAACAGGCGTTGTTCCTGACTGAGCGCGCTGTCGCACAAAAGTTCGGCCATGCCGACGACACCGTTCATGGGGGTGCGGATCTCGTGGCTCATATTGGCGAGAAAGGCGGATTTCGCCTTGGACGCGGCCCATGCCGCCTCGCGCGCAGCGAGCAGCGCCTTGTGCTGTTCCTTGGCCTCGGTGATGTCGACCCGCAGACCGACGCGGCCACCATCGGGGGTCGGGTGATCGCGGCTCATGATCCAGCGGCCATCGCCCAGCAATTGTTCGTGCATCTGGCCGGGATTGCGGTGTTGCTGGATGCGTTGGGACAACCATTCCTCTTCACGGTCGGCTGTGTCGGCGTATTGACCATTGGACAAGCCATAGCGCAGGATATCTTCAAACCTAGCGCCGGGAACGATGGCCGGGGCAGACACCTTGAAGATGTCACGGTAGCGTTGATTGCTGGTCAAAAGCCTGTCCTCCCTGTCAAAAAGTACGAATCCATCCGGGATCGCCTCGATCGCGGCCCAGATGCGCATCTGTTCGGTGATGTCCATCGCCAGCATCACCAGATCGCCATCCCGCGCGCGGCGGCTGACCAGCCGCAGCCACGTGCCGTTGGTCATCGGAACGGTGGCAGGTTCGATGTCGTCATGGTTCAGCGCGTCCAGCAGACTGGCGGCAAAGTCACCCGCCGACATGTCGCCCATCTCGAACCGGCCAGCCTCGGCGATCATGTGGGTCAGGCTGTGAATGGTAATGCCGGGCGTCACCGGCAACCCCTCGGCGATTTTCATAAAGGCTTTGTTGGCGGCGATCAGTTGCAGGTCGGTGTCAAAGACCGCAAAGCCGTCTTGAAAGGTGTTGATACTGTCCCACAGCCGCCGTTCTGCCATGACGGCGGTGGTCTGCGCCCGGTTCAGATCGACATAGATGCGGTTATTTTGACCTTTTAACGCCTCAGCCTCGGTCAGGGCGGATTTCACCACCTCGCGCTGCACGACGATCTGATCAGACAGCGAGCGCGCATGCAAACTCAGCTTTTCATTGGCGGCAAACAATTCGCGGCTTTTCTGTTCCAGCAGACGTTCAGCCGCCAGCCGGGCACGCCGTTCCTTTGCCAACCGTTCCGCCATTTCCATTCTGTACCGGCCCGCCATATCGCCATGGTCTTCGCCCAAGGCCCGATTGCTTGGCTGATACCTTGCCGGGTTTAGGTGAATGCGCGCTTAACGTTCACCAGAATCCTTGCGCCAAAGCGCTGCCTCATGCAAAGTTCATGCGAGAAATGCGTGGAGGTATTTCGATGCGTGGTTTATCGTCTTTCGCTCTTTTCGCTGCCATCTGCACGGCGATTGTCCTTGGCATCGCCCCGGCCATCGCCGACCCACTCATCCCGGTCAAGCGGTTGGCTATCAGCGAGAATACCGACCTGCCGGGGGGTGACATCGCTTCGATCTTTGACACCACGCTCGAGGCTTGTCAGGCCGCCTGTCTGACCAACCGCCTATGCGAGGCCTTTACCTTCAACAGCGGCAACAATTCCTGTTTCGCCAAAAAGGGGCAAGGCGCGGCACAGCCGTTTGACGGTGCCATTTCGGGCTATGTGATCAACCTGCCCAAAGGTGCCGAAGATCTGGCGCAGATGCGTCGCGCCGATCTGACCTTTTTGCCGGACTGGGACCTGCAGCCGGCCACGGCTTTGGCTGGCAACCTGGCCAACCTGCATATGACCAATGGTTACAGCGCCGGGGATATGTTGGCCGCCGCCCGCGACGATGCGCAGAACGGAAATTTTGACAGCGCCTACCGTTTCGTGGGCGCGGCGACGGTTCTTGACGATTCGGCAGACAACTGGCTGGAATATGCGCGGTTGCAACTGGAGGCCGCCAAGAACGACACCAACAATGCCGGCGTGCTGCGTGACGCGGCGTTCCGGGCCACGATCAATGCTTATCTGCGGTCTGGCAATGTCGCACAGCAGCATAACATTCTGGTCATGATGGGCATGGCGCTGGACGCGGTGACACGCGGGGCGGACAGTGTCAAGGCGCTGCGTTTGGCCCAAGATCTGCAACCACGCGATGACACCGCTGTCCTGTTGGCCGATGCCACGGCCAAGTATGGCTTTCGCGTGGTCGACAACCAGATTCAGACTGACACTGACCGCCCGCGCATCTGTGCCAACTTTTCCGAAGACCTTGTGAAATCGGGGGTCGATTATTCCAGCTTCGTGCAATTGCCCGAGGCGGACATGTCGGTCTCGTCGGATGGGTATCGCCAGCTATGCGTCGAGGGCGTCGAACCCGGTGGCCGCTACACGGTGACTTTCCGTGCGGGACTGCCGGCGGCAGACGGGCAGACCCTGGTCAAGTCAGTGCCAATCACGGCCTATATCAAGGATCGCTCGGCCGCAGTGCGCTTTACCGGGCGCGGTTATGTCTTGCCGCGCATGGGCAATGCGGCCATTCCGGTCGTGACGGTGAACACCACCAAGCTGGATCTGAGTGTGTATAAGATCACCGACCGCAACCTGTTGCGGGTGATGCAGAACGGCTATTTCGACACGCCGATGTACAGCTATCAGGAAGCGGATTTTCAAAGCCGGATGGGCACGAAAATCTGGACCGGGACGGCGACGGTGGGGCAGGCCATCAACAAGGATGTCACCACAAGGCTGCCGCTGAATGAGGCCATCGCAGGTCAGCCTGCGGGCATCTATGCGCTGCGGGCGGCGGTTCCCGGGGTTGACCCCTATGCGAACCCTGCGGCGTGGCAATGGTTTGTCGTGTCTGATCTGGGGTTGACGACGCTGTCGGGGGTGGACGGGCTGCATGTGTTCGTGCGGGCACTGGGCGACGCCACGGCCAAGGCCGGTGTGACGCTGCAATTGCTGTCGGTTGCAAACGAGATCTTGGGGACGGGCACTACCAATGGTGCCGGTTATGCAAGGTTTGAAGTCGGTCTGATCAAGGGCACGGGATCGAGTGCTCCGGCCCTGGTCGTGGCGCGGATCGGTGATGACACGGCCTTTTTGTCGCTGACCGATCCGGAATTTGACCTGTCGGACCGTGGGGTCGAGGGGCGTGAGGCGGCGCCGCCGGTGGATGTGTTCCTGACCACCGACCGGGGGGCCTATCGCGCCGGCGAGACGGTCCACGCCACGGCCCTTGCTCGGGATAGTGAAACCGAGGCACTGGCCGGTTTGCCGCTGACCGCGATCCTGTCGCGACCCGACGGTGTGGAATATGTGCGCGCTTTGTCCGAAGATGTTGGCGCGGGGGGGCATGTGTTCGAGTTTGCGATTTCAGGCTCGGCGCCGCGCGGGATGTGGCGGATGGAGGTTTTCGGCGATCTGGATGCGCCGGCGCTGACCGCCAAGACGTTTCTGGTCGAGGATTTTCTGCCCGAACGCATCGACTTTAAACTGGCCTTGTCGGACGATCCGATCCGTCTGGGCGATACCCCGGTTCTGAACATCGACGCCAGATACCTGTTTGGGGCACCGGGGGCCGACCTTGCCATCGAGGGCGAAGTGCTGCTGCGCGCTGCAAAATCGCTGGACAGTTGGCCGGGCTATATCTTTGGCAAATATGATGAACCATTCAACGCGCAGGTCCAGAGCTTTTCGGATTTCCGAACTGATCCGGCCGGGCAAGCAGCGGTAACTGCCGCCTTGCCCAGCATCGATGACCCCAAGCGCCCGCTTGAGGCTTTGTTCGTCGCCCGTGTTGCCGAAGGCTCGGGCCGTCCTGTGGAACGCCGGATCACGCGGCTTTTGACCCCCTCGTCGCCGATGATCGGGGTCAAGCCGATGTTTGACGCGGTGGTGCCCGAAGGGCAGGAGGCGGCGTTCAACCTGATCGGCATCGGCCCTGACACCAAAGCAACCCCAATGACGGTGCACTGGGACCTGACCCGGATCGAGACGCATTACCAATGGTATCAGCAGGACGGCGCGTGGAATTGGCAAGAGGTGACGGCGCGCAACCGGGTGTCGGGTGGCGATGTGACGCTTGGGTCAGCCCCGGTGGCCATCGCGGCCCCGGTGCAATGGGGGCAGTATGAACTGACCGTGGCGCGCAATGATGGGCAAGAAGCGGTGACTTCGACGACCTTCTACGCCGGTTGGTACGCGCCTGCCGACGTGTCGCAGACGCCCGATACGCTGGAATTGTCGCTGGACAAGCCCGGCTACAAGGCGGGCGACACGGCCATGCTGCGGGTCGTGCCGCGGGCGGCAGGGACGGCGCTGGTCACGGTGATGTCGAACCGCCTGATCGCCATGAAGGCGGTCGAGGTGGCCGAGGGTGAAAACCTGATCCCGCTGGCGGTGACGGATGATTGGGGGACGGGGGTCTATGTCGCGGCCTCGGTTCTACGGCCAATGGATGTTGCGGCGGGGCGGAATCCGGCGCGCGCGCTAGGCCTGTCTTATGCCCGGATCGAGCCCGGCACACGGGCGTTGAACGCCAGAATCGAAACCGCCCCCGAGGCGGCACCGCGCGGGCCGCTGAATGTGGCGGTCAAGATAGATGGGGTGCTGGCAGGCGACACGGCCTATGTCACGGTGGCCGCCGTGGATCAGGGCATCCTGAACCTGACAGGCTTTGCCCCGCCCGACCCGATGGACCACTATTTTGGTCAGCGCAAATTGGGCATCGGCATGCGCGACATCTATGGCAGGCTGATTGATGGGCTGAACGGTGCTGAGGGTGTCGTACGATCAGGCGGCGATGCGGGCGCGCAGGCGCGGCTGCAGGCCCCCCCCCCGACCGAAGAGTTGGTGGCCCATTTCGCCGGTCCCGTGGCCGTAGGCGCGGATGGCTATGCGCGGGTCAGCTTTGACTTGCCCGCGTTCAACGGCACCGTCAAGGTCATGGCCGTGGCATGGAGCAAGCGCGGCGTTGGGCAGGCCAATGCCGATGTGCTGGTGCGCGACCCGGTGGTGGTGACCGCCTCACTGCCGCGCTTCATGCAGCCGGGCGACCAAAGCCGGTTGCTGCTGGAGATCGTGCATGCCACGGGCCCGTCTGGACAGATGCAGTTGGCGGTGACGTCCAACGGCGTGACCTTGGGTCAGGTTCCCGCCAGCCTAACCTTGGCCGATCTGCAAAAGACCAGCCTTGACATACCGGTTACCGCAGGTCCGGTGGGCATTCAAACCATCACGGTCGCGCTGACCACGCCGGATGGCAAGGTGCTGACCAAGGAGTTGAAGCTGCCGGTGCAGGTCAGTGACCCAGTCGTCGCCCGCGTAAGCCGTCTTGATCTGGGCAAAGGGCAAAGCTTTACCTTTGACGCGGCGGTGTTTGACGGGATGCAACCCGGCACGGGCCGCGCCACGATGGCGATCGGGCCTATCGCGCGGTTGAATGCGCCGGGCGTGCTGGCTGCGCTGGACGCCTATCCCCATGGCTGTACGGAACAGATCACCGCGAAAGCCATGCCATTGCTGTACTTTGATCAGGTGGCGCTGGCGATGGACCTGCCGGGTGCTGACAATATCAAGGGGCGCCTCGACCAGGCCATCACCGAAGTCTTGCAAAACCAGTCCGCGTCGGGCGCTTTCGGGTTGTGGCAACCCGGTCAGGGCGACATGTGGCTGGACAGCTTTGTCACCGATTTCCTGTCGCGTGCCCGTGCGCAGGGCTTTGCGGTGCCGGACCAGGCCTTTCGGTCGGCCTTGGACAATCTGCGAAATCAGGTCAACTACTATGCCGATTTCGACAGGGGCGGCGAGGCGCTGGCCTATGCGCTGATGGTTCTGTCGCGCGAGGGTGCGGCGGCGATCGGCGATCTGCGCTATTATGCGGATGTCAAGGGTGATGCATTTGCGACGCCGATGGCGATGGCGCAACTTGGGGCGGCCCTGGCCCTGTATGGCGACCAGCCCCGCGCTGATGCGATGTTCAAACGGGCGACGACGGCGCTGAAAACCGTGACCCCCAACGAGCAGTACTGGCGCGCCGACTATGGCACGGCGTTCCGCGACAGGGCCGCAGTGCTGACTCTGGCGGTTGAGGCCGGGTCAAGCGTTGTCGACCGCGAGGCGCTGGCAAACCAGCTAACCAGCAGCGCTACCCTGTCGACCCAAGAGGCAACATGGACCTTGCTGGCGGCCAATGCGCTAATCGACCGCGCAGGCGGCAAGGACATCACGCTGAACGGCGAACCGGCCAGCGGCCCATTGGTCAAGGCGCTGGACGCCAGCTATGGCGATCCTGTCATCGTGCGAAATGACGGGTCAGAGACGACCCTGACCGTCACCACCTTTGGCGTGCCACTGGTGCCCGAGGCTGCAGGTGGCAATGGCTATGCCATCAGCCGCAGCTTTTATACCATGGACGGCGAGCCATCGTCACTGGACGGTTTGCGCGCGGGGGACCGGCGGGTGGCGGTGCTGGAAATCACTCCGTTTGGCAAGGGTGAGGCGCGGTTGATGGTGACCGATCCTTTGCCGGCAGGGCTGGAGATTGACAACCCCAACCTGATCACCGGCGGGTCCGTCACGGCGCTGGACTTTCTGGATCTTGCGACCGAGGTGGCGCATTCCGAGTTCCGGCAGGACCGTTTCCTGACCGCCATCGACCGGCGGGACAATTTGGTGTTCCGGCTGGCCTATGTGGTGCGCGCTGTGTCGCCGGGCACCTTCCACCAGGCGGCGGCCTCAGTCACGGATATGTACCGGCCCGACTTTATCGCCCATACCGACGCAGGCACCGTCACCATTGCCCCGTGATGCAGGGGCGCTGGTTTTTGATTGTTGCGGCGGGGCTTGCCCTCACCGGTTATGGCCGGGACCGTGCCGACCAGTGGATTGACGCGACCGACCTGCCGGCGCTGGTGCTGCCAACCTCACAAGAGGTGACGGACCGCCATGGCGACCTGTTGCGGGCCTATACCGTGGCCGATGGGCGCTGGCGGCTTGCTGCGAGCAACGGCAAGATCGACCCGTTTTTCGTACAACTGCTGCTGACCTATGAAGACCGACGGTTTTACAGCCATGACGGCGTCGATGCACGCGCTTTGTTGCGGGCGACGTGGCAGGCGGTCAGCACGGGCCGAATCGCCTCGGGCGGGTCGACGCTGACGATGCAGGTCGCGGGCTTCCTCGATCCGGCGCTCGCCCCGCGCGGCGCGGCGCGGACGCTGGGGCAGAAGTGGGACCAGGCGCAGATGGCGCTACAACTCGAGCGGCAGTGGTCGAAGGCCGAGATCCTCGAGGCCTACCTCAACCTCGCGCCTTATCGTGGCGAGCTCTCCGGCCTCGCCGCCGCCGCCTACGGGCTCTTCGGCAAGTCGCCGTCCGGGCTCGACGGGGCCGAGGCCGCGCTCCTTGTCGCGCTGCTGCGCGGAACCAACGCAACGGCGGCAGTGGTGGCCACCCGCGCGTGCGGGGTCGCCG
>JBAXXO010000052.1:0-15314 GCA_037127855.1 Alphaproteobacteria bacterium | reverse complement strand
GCCAAGCCATCGGCCTTGATCACGATGGGCGCACCCAAGCGGACTATATGGTCGCGGGCAGCCTGCGGTTCGCTAAAGCGCGCATAGCTTGCCGTCGGGGCGCCACATGCATCGCAGATTTCCTTGGTAAAGGCCTTGGATGCCTCCAGCCGCGCCGCGGCAGCCGAGGGGCCGAAGGTCAGAAATCCTGCCGCCCGCGTCGCGTCGGCAATCCCCGCGGCCAGCGGTGCCTCTGGTCCGATCACAACAAGCTCGATGGCGTTGTCCTGGCAGAACTCGACCACCTCGGCGGCGTTCAGAATGTCGAAATCCGCCGTCTCGCACAGCAGGGCAATACCGGCATTGCCGGGGGCGACGATCAGCCGGTCCGTCTTGGGGTTTTGCTTGACGGCCCAGGCAAGGGCATGTTCGCGCCCGCCGCTGCCAAGGATCAGAATGTTCATGCCCAACCTCTCCTGCCCAGCCCCGCTTGCGCAAGTGCGCTTGGCCTTTTCATCCCTGCGTCATAGGATCAGTCTGCATCTGACACAAGCCAACCGACACAAGCCAACCGACACAAGGCAACCCATGTCTGACCTGTTCGAAGACCCCATCCCACAGGGCAACAGCCCCGAATACACCGTCTCCGAACTGTCTGGCGCGGTCAAAAGGGTGATCGAGGGCGAATTCGGGTTGATCCGGGTTCGCGGCGAGGTTGGGCGTGTTTCGCGACCAGCCTCGGGGCATTTGTATTTCGACCTCAAGGATGATCGCAATGTCATCGCGGCGATCAGTTGGAAAGGCCAGGTTGCGCGGATGCAAGTGCGGCCGGAAGAGGGGATGGAGGTTGTCGCCACGGGACGCATGACCACCTTTCCGGGCCAGTCCAAGTATCAACTGATCGTGGAAGATGTGGTGCCCGCCGGTGCCGGGGCCCTGATGGCGATGCTGGAAAAGCGGCGCTTGGCCTTGGCGGCTGAGGGGCTGTTTGATGCCAGCCGCAAGAAACCCATACCGATTCTGCCGGGCGTCATCGGCGTTGTGACCTCGCCTTCGGGGGCGGTGATCCGTGATATTCTGCATCGGCTGCGCGACAGGTTCCCGCGGCATGTCTTGATCTGGCCCGTGGCGGTGCAGGGTCAGGCCTGCGCGGCCGAGGTGGCGGCTGCGATCCATGGGTTCAATGCTCTGCTGCCCGGCGGTCCCATTCCGCGACCGGATCTGATCATCGTGGCCCGCGGTGGCGGTTCGCTCGAGGATCTGTGGGGTTTCAACGAGGATATCGTCGTGCGGGCGGCGGCGGGGTCGGCCATACCGCTGATTTCAGCCGTGGGGCACGAAACCGATACGACTCTGATCGACTATGCCGCCGACCTGCGGGCCCCGACACCGACAGCGGCAGCGGAATTGGCGGTGCCGGTGCGACTGGATCTGGTGGCGGGTCTGGACAGTCAGGGGGCCAGGCTTAGCCGGGCACTGGCCACGGCACTGGGAATGCGCGGGCAGCGGTTGCGCGATCTGGGGCGCGCCTTGCCACGGCTGGAGACTGTTCTGGCCGGGCCTCGTCAACGACTGGACGGTGCCGTCTTGCGGCTGGCCGGGGCATTGGAACTGGCCGTTTCACGCAAACGCACCCGGTATGAGGCTCAGGCGGGCCGTCATCGGCCCGAGGCTCTGCGCGCCGTTCTCGCCCGGCGCGATGATCGCCTGACCGGGCTGCAGCGCGACCTGAACAATCGTGCCGAACGCCGTTTGGAACGTGTCCGCGTCAGCCTCGACACCTTGGCCTCGCGTTTGGCGCTGTCGTTTGATCGACGGGTCCGTGACGCGGCACGCGGTATTGCCAAGGACCGCGATCTGCTGGCCGGCCTGACGGCCCGGCTTGCGGCAGCCCCGCCACGACGCTTTGCCGATTTGTCAACCCGGCTAGAGGCGCTTGACCGCATCCGCAGCACTTTGGGATACCAAGAGACGCTGAAACGCGGCTATGCGGTGATCTGGGGTGACGGTGTGGTCGTGACCACAAAGGTCGCAGCCCAAAGGGCCGCCGCCGTGGAGGTTCAGTTTCAAGATGGCCGAGTGTCCTTTGCACCACGTCCAATCCGGCGACAAAAGAGCAGCGAGCCGGAACAAGGAAGCCTGTTATAGCAAGGTGTTGATCACGGCGCGTCGGCAAGGATATTTGCGGCGCGGCGGCCCCGGGCTTTGGCCCTCCCGGTGTCAGGTTTCCGCCTTGATCGGCGCGCAAGCGGGAAAGTCAGGCAAGGATGTTGGTCGCGCAGGCCAGATGCACGAATGTCCTGACAATCCATGGCCCAAGTTAACTTTGTCACAAATTGTTCGTAGACTTGCCTTACCCAACGTCCGTGCGTTAAAGAACCACCGAACGGCAGTAAACAACCGAGGGACAAAGTATGAGTGTTACAGATCGCGATTCGCGGGAACGGGATTATACCCGCAATAATGACGATGGGCGTCGGGCCTCGGGACCCGACCTTGATGCGCCAGTAAACCCGCTTGTTGCGCTTGGTTTCCTGGCACTTTTGGCTCTGGGTCTGCTGTACACGGCCTACAGCGTCTATCATGATGTTGGCGAAGCCGGCACGGTGGTAACCAGTTACTGGCCCTTTTTCCTTTTGGGCGTCGCATTGCTGATCGCCCTCGCGTTTGAATTCGTGAACGGGTTCCACGACACTGCCAATGCCGTCGCCACGGTGATTTACACAAATGCCATGCCGGCCAACTTTGCGGTCGTCTGGGCGGGCTTCTTCAACTTTCTGGGGGTGCTGTTCGCCAGTGGCGCAGTTGCCTTCGGGATCATCTCGCTGCTGCCGGTGGAACTGGTGCTACAGGTCGGCGGTGGTGCCGGCTTTGCGATGGTCTTTGCGCTGCTGATCGCGGCCATCATCTGGAACCTTGGCACGTGGTATCTGGGTCTTCCGGCATCAAGCTCGCACACCCTGATCGGTTCGATCATCGGGGTCGGGGTTGCCAACGCCTTGATGCATGGCCAAAGCGGCACGTCAGGTGTTGACTGGTCCAAGGCGAGAGAGATCGGCTTATCGCTGCTGATCTCGCCCGCCATCGGCTTTTTTGCCGCAGCATTTCTGTTTCTTGCGATGAAATTCGTCATCAGAAATCCTGCGCTCTACCGCGCCCCGGAAGGCAAGACACCGCCTCCGCTGTGGATCCGCGCATTGCTGATCCTGACATGCACGGGCGTTTCCTTTGCGCACGGCTCGAATGACGGTCAAAAGGGCATGGGTCTGATCATGCTGATCCTTATCGGCACGGTGCCGACAGCTTACGCGCTGAACCGGGCCATGCCGGAAACCCAAGTGGCCGAGTTTTCGGCCAGCGCCAGCGCCGCCCTGACGCAGATCAGCGCGATTGCGCCCGGCACAGCGGTTCCGGTCGAGACCGCCCGCCAGACCCTGTCGTCTTTTGTCGCGGCGCGCACCGTCGACGCAGAGACACTGCCGGCCCTGGGTGCTGTCATCGGCAACATTTCGGGCGAGGTGACCCAGTACGGTTCGTTCAAGGATGTCCCGGCGGAATCAGTCGGCAACACCCGTAACGACATGTATCTCGCATCCGAAGCGATACGGTTTGTGTTGAAGGACAAAAACAACGGCCTTGCACCGGAACAGACGGCAAAGCTAAGCGCGTTCAAGTCGTCTCTCGACAAGGCCACGCGGTTCATTCCTTTCTGGGTCAAGGTGGCGGTTGCCCTGGCGCTTGGTCTTGGCACGATGGTGGGCTGGAAGCGCATTGTGGTGACCGTGGGCGAGAAGATCGGCAAGACGCATCTGACCTATGGCCAGGGTGCTGCGGCCGAATTGGTTGCGGCCACCACGATCGGGGCAGCTGATCTGCTGGGCTTGCCAGTGTCCACGACGCATGTGCTGTCGTCGGGTGTTGCGGGAACGATGGCCGCGAACGGGTCTGGCCTGCAATGGGCAACGGTACGCAGTCTTCTGCTGGCATGGGTGCTGACACTTCCCGCCGCAATCATGCTGTCGGCGACGCTCTACTACATCTTCGAGTCGCTGACTTAAGCCACGCGACCGACTGACCTCTGTCGGGATCCGGACGGTGTTGCGCCAGCGATGGCTGCGGACCGTCCGGGTTTCATTTTCACAGCTTTTGAAAGGTCCGGGGCATCGGTTCGTCGATGCGTGATGCCGGATGGCGAATAGCCGATCGCGCTGTCGGGGATGGCGCCGGAAATGGTGGCACTGACTGGCGATAGTTGCGACAAAAAGACCCCGAACCTAAAGATCGCTTAACAGGTGGCGCAGCGCAATGGCTGGCGCAAGGCGACACTGCACATTGCGACATGATCGCAGTGATCACAAAGTGCGGTCGTCCCGGCTGCTCGAATATCTGCGGCCATCTTCAAAGCATCGGGTTCAACGCGGCAGTGCACGCGTTGCTTTGAATACCGTTCGGTTCTCACGGGAAAGCTGATGTGTGATGGTGCCGCCGCGCCGTGCATCGCCTAGGCTTGGCAGGCCACAGGGTAAAATTTGTCAGAACATCAACGGAAAGGGTTTCCAGCGTCCATCGCCCTGTCACCGCCAGAAAAGGAGACGGCTGCCATGCATCTTCGGTCTGTGACCATTCCCGCCACCGGTCAAGTAAACCGGCCCTTGCCCGTCATCAAGGCGACGGCAAGAACGCTCTTGCATCGTCTTGATCGGCCGGTACCACAATCTGCCGCCGATGCCACCCGCGTCGCGCCAACGGTGCCGTGCACTACCAGCTACAGCAAAGCCAAGCGCCACGCCAGCGGCGCGGGATCAGGGATTGCCCGCGTCAAGCCGCACACCGGGATCAACGACGACCCGCCTGCCGCGCGGCAATATGACGGGCGTGCCAACTCAGTTGAAGGAGCTGCACCATGAACTGGACCGATATCCAAATCAAATGGGCTGCAATGGCCCGCCGGGTGCAATCCGATCCATCGCCCGATGGCGACGCAACCGCGACGTCGCGCCTGTCGGATCAGCCCATGCAGCGCGATGGCGCGGCCGAATTGCGCACACCACCGCCGAATGATCGTTCCGTCGTGTGAGGGATGATGGGTTTTGGCCTCGCCTGGGTTTGGCCGCGCCCCCGACAGACTTCTGGCAAGACAGCCACGCCATCCGCGCCGACCTTTTTGGCACCGAGCGGTTGGAACATCACGCGATATCGCTGGCCAGCGAACATAAGGTCGCATCACTGCGCGGGTCGGGCCGCAGGCTGTCGCGGCGGCTGAAAGAGAATGCCGCGGCCCTGTTGGCGGCCTATAACGACAGCGCAGCCTCGCTCAGCGCCGGGCAGGCCATCACCCCGGCCGCCGAATGGCTGCTGGACAATTTTCATACCGTTGATGCACAGTTGCGGCAAATCAAGGCCGACATGCCGCCTGATTACTACCGCCAATTGCCAAAACTGCGGAACGGCCCTTTCGCCGGATACCCGCGTGTGCTGGAACTGGCCTGGGCCTATGTTGCCCATACGGACAGCCTGTTCTCAGTCGCTGTCCTGACGCGGTTTGTGCAAGCCTATCAGACGGTTCAGCCGCTTACGATTGGCGAGTTATGGGCAATAGCGATCACCTTGCGCATCGTGATGATCGAAAACATGCGCCGCTTGTCGACGCAGATCGTCGCGGCGCAACGGGTGCGGTTGCAGGCGGATCAGGTGGTGGACCGGGTTCTTGCGGGTGCGTCCGTGGGTCTGACAGAGGTTGAAAACCTCGTGGCGGTGCTGACCAAGGCCGACGCCCCCGGCACCGCTGTTCCCGATATCCTTTACGCCCAGATTGCCAAGCGATTGCGCGGGGAAGACCCGACGGAAACACCGCTGCTGGGTTGGCTGCAACACCAGTTGCACAATGCAGGCTCGTCGGTTGAGGCCCTCGTGATGACGGCGCAGCATCGGCAAGGTGCGACCAACATCACGATGCGCAATCTGGTTACCTCGATGCAGCTTATCTCCGAGGTGGATTGGGCCGATGTCTTTGAGGCGGTCAGCCTGATTGACGCCCGCCTAAACCGCGCATTTGACTTTGCCGCGATGGATTTCCCGACCCGCAACGATTACCGCACCGCCATCGAGACATTGGCGCGCGGAACCCGGCACGATGAGGCGGCCGTGACCGAGGCGGCACTTGAAATGGCCATTCAAGGCGATCCCGGTGCAGCACTGATCGGCGGTGACCAGATCGGCGGTGACCGCCGCACATTGGAACGCAACCTGGGCTTTGCGGTGCCCTACCGGCTTGCCCTGCGCCGCTGGGTGCGCAAGCAAGGTCTGGCGGGGTTTGTCACGGCAGTCATGGTGGCCTCGTCAGCGGTTCTGGCGGTGGCTTTGGCGTCGACAGGGGCCACTGGTTGGGCATTGGCCGCCTTGGCGTTCACCGGCGCAAGCGCGGCGCTCGAGGCGGGCATGGCGCTGGTCAACCTTGCAATCACCCGCAGCTTTGCCCCACGACAATTGCCGGGGCTGGAGCTATTGTCCGGTATCCCCCCCGATCTCAGGGTCTTGGTTGCGGTGCCGGTGTTGCTGGCCAATGCGGCCGACTTGCGCGAACAGATCGAACGTCTCGAGGTGCATTACCTGTCCAGCATAGAAGGTGCTGTCAGCTATGCCTTGCTGTCGGATGGCACTGACGCCGCAACCCAGATCATGCCCGGCGACGCCGCATTGCTAAGCCTTGCCAAGGCGGAAATTGCCCGCCTGAACACCCGGTATCCGTCGCAGGATGGTGCGCGTTTCTTGCTGCTGCACCGTCGCAGGCTATGGAATCCCCAGGAAGGCGTCTGGATGGGATGGGAGCGCAAGCGTGGCAAACTGGACGAATTGAACCGTCTGCTCCGCGGCGCGACCGACACCAGCTTTGTCACAGACACCCCGCCGATCCGTCAGGATATTCGCTATGTGATCACACTGGACGCCGACACAAGGCTGCTGCGCGACACCGTGCGGCGGATGGTGGGCAAGATGGCGCATCCCTTGAACCGGCCACAGGGTATGGGCGCCAGCCAGCGTGTGACCAAAGGCTACGGCATCTTGCAGCCGCGCGTCGCCCCCAGCCTGCCGATGACGCTGGACGGGTCTTTTTATCAGCATGTGTTCTCCAGCCCCGGCGGCATCGAACCCTATGCGGCAGCGATTTCGGATGTCTATCAGGATCTGTTCGACGAAGGGTCCTTCACCGGCAAAGGCATCTATGATGTCGATGTCCTGGTGCAATCCATGGCCGGGCGGGTGCCTGACAATACCATGCTCAGCCATGACCTGTTCGAAGGCGTCTTCGCGCGGGCCGGGCTGGCCTCGGACATTCAGGTGATCGAGGATTTCCCCACCCGTCAGGATGTCGACGCCGCCCGCCAGCATCGCTGGGTGCGGGGCGATTGGCAGTTGTTGCCTTGGATTTTCGGCACCAGACAGACTGTTGGCGGACTTCCCGCCATTGGGCGATGGAAGATGCTGGACAATCTGCGGCGCAGTTTGACGGCGCCCTTGGCACTTCTGACGCTGACTGTGGGCTGGATGGGGCCGCATGCCGCGGTCTGGACGGCGGCTGTCGTGGCGATGCTGGCGCTGCCCTATCTGATTTCGCTGCCCTTTGCAGTGTTGCCGGGCCGGTCCGGGATCACCTCGCGCAGCCACCTGCAAGCGCTTTGGTCGGATGTCCAACTGGCGGTGGCGCGCATCGGATTGAACCTGATCTTGCTGGCTGACAACGCCTATACCATGCTCGATGCGATTGCGCGCAGCGTGACCCGGTTGTGGACAAGACGGCATTTGCTGGAATGGACCACGTCGGCGCAGTCGGGCAGTCGGGCAGTACCATCCTATCTGCGCCATTACCTGCGCCACGCCGGTGGGCTTGGCCTTGGGCTTGGCGCGTGCGGGCTGGCCTATTGGGTCCGCCCCGACAGCCTGCTGGTCTTGCTGCCCTTTGGCCTTGCATGGCTGGCAGCCCCGGCTGTGTCACGTTGGATCAGCCGGCCGGGGGCGCCCTCGGCACCCCAAAGCCTGACCGACGCCGATCGTCAAACCCTGCGGCTGATCGCCCGCCGGACTTGGCGCTATTTCGAAACATTTGTCACGCCGGCCGAAAACTTTCTGCCGCCGGACAATTTTCAAGAAGACCCCAAACCTGTGGTGGCACGGCGCACCTCGCCCACCAATATCGGCCTCTATCTGCTATCGGTGACTGCGGCACATGACATGGGCTGGATCAGTCAGGCCGAGGCTGCCGACCGGCTGGAGCAAACCTTGACCTGCATGCAGCGGATGCCGCGCTTTCGTGGTCATCTGTACAACTGGCACGACACCAGCGACCTGCGTGTCCTGGACCCGCCCTATGTGTCGTCGGTGGACAGCGGCAATCTGGCCGGGCATCTGATCTCGGTGGCGCAGGCTTGTCTGTCTTGGGCTGTGCAGCCCGTGACCAACCCGCAAGGGCTGCAAGACGCGCGCGCCTTGGCACAAGAGGCGCTGTTGGCAGAACCGGCTCCGGCGCTGTCCGACGTGCTGGCGCAGATCGCAGTTGGTGCGACGGATGCATTGATCGCGCAGGCGCAGGTCTTGGCCGCGCCACTGTCCAAAGGCTCGGATGCCGCCTTCTGGACCAGCGCCATGATTGCCTGCCACAGGCCCACCCTAACCGCCAAGGGCAAACTGCTCGAATTGGCCAACACCGCCCGCAGCTTTGCGATGGCGATGGATTTCGGTTTTCTGCTGCAACCTGAAAAGAAACTGCTGTCGATCGGATTCACCGTATCGACCAACACGCTGGACCCCAATTGCTATGATCTGCTCGCCTCCGAGGCGCGGCTGGCATCGCTGTTTGCGATTGCCAAGGGTGAGGTCAAAACCCGGCACTGGTTTCACCTTGGCCGTGCCGCCACGCCCATCGGTGCGGGATCGGCGCTGATTTCGTGGTCGGGCAGCATGTTCGAATATCTGATGCCCGCTTTGGTGATGCGGGCCCCTGTGGGTTCGATGCTGGAACAAACCGCGCGCCGCGTGGTGCAGCGGCAACGCAGCTATGCGGCGGGGCTGGCCCTGCCTTGGGGCATTTCGGAATCCGCCTACAACACACGCGACATAGAGATGACTTATCAATATTCCAACTTTGGCGTGCCGGGGTTGGGGCTGAAGCGCGGGCTGTCCGAGGATCGGGTGATTGCCCCCTATGCCACGGCCCTCGCTGCCATGGTCGATTCGCAGGCGGCAGTGCAGAACTTTGCAGCCCTCGCCCGATTGGGCGCGCAAAGCCGCTATGGCTTTTACGAGGCATTGGATTTCACCGCCCCCCGGCTGCCCGAAGGCGGCACTTGCGCCATCGTGCGCAGCTACATGGCGCATCATCAGGGCATGACGATCACGGCCCTTGCCAATGTGCTGCAAGACGGGCGGTTGCGCAGCCGCTTTCATGCCGAACCGATGATCCAGGCGGTGGATTTGCTGCTGCAAGAACGGGTGCCACGCGATGCCCCCGTCGCGGCCCCCCATGCGACCGACGTGCAAATCTCACCGGTCGAGCACAGCGCCTCGCCCAGTTTGCGCCGTTTTGACAGCCCTGCCGATGCCTGGCCCAGCGCGCATCTGCTGTCGAATGGCCGCTACAGCGTGACACTGACGCCCACGGGTGCCGGGTTCAGCCGCTGGGGTCAACTGGCCGTAACCCGCTGGCGGGCCGATCCGACGCAGGCGGGGCAGGGGTCCTTTCTGTATCTGCGCGACGTCAAATCCGGCGCTGGGTGGTCTGCTGCGGTGCAACCCCTTGGCCAGAGCGCTGATCATTCGGCGGTGTTTTGCGACCACCATGCTGCCTTCACCCGCGCCTCACCCCACCTGATCACCCATACCGAGGTTGTGGTTTCGGGCGAGGATGACGCCGAGGCCCGCCGTGTCACGCTGACCAATACCGGGCGCAACATGCGCGAGGTTGATGTCACCTCCTATGCCGAACTTGTGCTGGCCCCGCCCGCCGCCGATCTGTCGCATCCGGCCTTTTCCAAGCTGTTCGTTGTCACCGACTTTTTGCCCGAACTTGGCGTGCTGATCGCCACCCGCCGTCGCCGCGCCCCCACCGACCCCGAGGTTTGGGCCGCCCATATCGCCGTGGTCGAGGGCGAAGAATCCGCCCCCCTGCAATACGAATCCGACCGTTCTCGGTTCATTGGCCGTGGCCGCGATCTGGCCTTTGCCGCCATGGCCGATACCCCGCTGTCGGGCACCACTGGCACCGTGCTTGACCCGATCTTCAGCCTGCGCCGCCGCCTGCGCATTCCGCCGGGCGGACGGACGCGGGTGACATTCTGGACCATGGTGGCACCCACCTCTGACATCTTGCTCGATATGGTCGACCGCCACCGCGATGCTTCGGCCTTTGGGCGGGCGGCGACATTGGCCTGGACCCAAAGTCAGGTGCTGTTGCGCCACCACGGCGTGGCCGCCATCGATGCGGCCGATTTCCAGCGTCTTGCCGGCATGTTGATCCGCCATGATGCCCGCCTGCGCACCAGCCCTGCGCGGATCATCGCCGGGGACGGCCCGCAATCACGGCTGTGGGCCCTGGGCATTTCCGGTGATGTGCCGATCCTGCTGTTCATCATCACCGACATCGAGGACATTGCCCGCTTGCGCGAGGTTCTGGCGGCGCAGGATTATTGGCGGATGCGGCAGTTGGCTGTCGACCTGGTGATCTTGAATGATCGCGCCTCGTCGTATGTGCAGGACTTGCAGATCTCGGTCGAGGTGGCTGTGCGCTCGGCACAGGCGCGCCCCAGACCGCCGGGGCAGGTCGATGCGCAGGGGGCGACGCATATCCTGCGCAGCGATCTGATGCCACCCGAGGCCCTGGCGATGCTGATGGCGGCGGCGGATGTGATCTTGCACGCCAGTCGCGGCAGCATCGGCGACCAACTGGAAACCCTTCCCGTCGCCGTACCACAGATGAACTTGCCGGCATCACCACCACCGCTGATGTTGGCCACCCAGACGCGGCAAGCCGTGCCCGCCGCGTCACCCTTGGCCTTCTTCAACGGCCTTGGCGGCTTTGCCAAGGATGGCCGCGAATATGTCATGGTTTTGCAAAACGGTGAAACCACACCCGCGCCCTGGATCAATGTCATCGCCAATCCGTCTTTTGGCTTTGGCATCTCGGCAGACGGCTCGGGTGCGGTCTGGTCGGAAAACAGCCGCGAAAATCAACTGACGCCGTGGTCGAACGATCCCGTCACCGATCCGCCGGGCGAGGCGATCTATCTGCACGATCTGGACCAGCACCAGATCTGGACACCCACCGCGCTGCCGATCCGGACCAACGGCCAATATCTGTGTCGCCACGGCTTTGGCTATTCGGTCTTTGAGCATACCGAACACGACATCGCCACCGAACTTGTCCAATTCGTTCCCATGGACGCTTCGGTAAAGGTCAGCCGATTGCGGTTGCGCAACATGTCGGGCCGCACGCGGCGCCTGTCGGTGACGGGATATGCCGAATGGGTGCTGGGCACCTCGCGCAGCGCCACGGCGGGCAAAATCATCACCGAAATTGACAGCGAAAGCGGGGCGGTTCTGGCGTATAATCCGCGTGCCATGTCCTTTGCGGGCCGGGTTGCCTTTGCCGATTTCGGTGCCTCCATTGGCAGCGTGACCTGTGACCGGACCGAGTTTCTGGGTCGGAGCGGCAGGATGGATGCCCCCGCAGCCCTTGGTCCTGCCGCCCTGTCGGGTCGGCATGGCCCCGCACTCGATGCCTGCGCGGCCTTGCAACGCCGCATCGTGCTTGCCCCGGGCGAAACGTTGGACCTGCATTTCCTGCTGGGCCAGGCCGCCTCGACCGAGGCCGCGGTTGCCCTGATCAAGACCACCCGCGCCCGCAGCACCGATGCCATGCTGGACGAGGTCGCAGAGCACTGGACCGCCCTGTTGACCGAGGTGCAAATCCATTCGCCCGACCCTGCCATGGACATCATGCTGAACGGCTGGCTTTTGTATCAGACGCTGTCCTGCCGCATTTGGGCGCGGGCAGGGTTCTATCAGGCCAGCGGTGCCTATGGTTTTCGCGATCAGTTGCAAGACGGCATGGCCCTGACGGCACTACGCCCCGAACTGACCCGCGCGCATCTGCTGCGGGCGGCGGGTCGGCAGTTTGCCCAAGGCGATGTGCAACATTGGTGGCTGCCGCATTCCGGCATCGGCGTGCGCACGCGGATTTCGGATGACCGGGTCTGGCTGGCCTATGCCGCAGCCCTTTATGTGCAGGTTTCGGGCGATCTGGCCGTATTTGACGAAAAGCTGCGCTTTCTGGAAGGTCCCGCTTTGCTGCCCGGCGCGCATGACGACTTCTTTCAGCCGCAACTGTCCGATCATGCGGCCAGCCTTTTTGACCATTGCGTGCTGGCCCTTGATCAAGCGATTGCGCTGACCGGCACCAATGGTCTGCCGCTGATGGGCACCGGCGACTGGAACGACGGCATGAACCGGGTGGGCGAGGCGGGCAGTGGCACCAGCGTCTGGCTTGGCTGGCTGCTGATCACCACCTTGCGCGCCATGCAACCGCATATCCGCGCCCGCGATCCTGCCCGTGCGGCGCTATGGCAAGCCCATGCCGATCGTCTGACCCAAGACATCGAGCGAAATGCCTGGGATGGTGCCTGGTATCAACGCGGTACCTATGATGACGGCACGCGGCTGGGTTCTGCGGCCTCGCTGGAATGCCAGATCGACAGCATCGCACAATCCTGGGCGGTGCTGTCTGGTGCGGCCGAACCTGCGCGCGCGGTGATGGCGATGGCGTCCCTGTCCACCCGCTTGATCCGCCCGGTCCCGGGCCTGGCCCTGTTGTTCACCCCACCCTTCGATCACACAACCAAGGACCCCGGCTATATCAAGGGCTACCCGCCCGGCTTGCGCGAAAACGGCGGCCAGTACAGCCATGCCGCGATGTGGGCGATTTTGGCCAAGGCGCGGCTTGGCGACGGCGACGGGGCGCACGCATTGTTCGCACTGATCAACCCGGTCAACCACGCGCTGACGCCGGATTCCGTGGCGCGCTACAAGGTCGAGCCCTATGTCATTGCCGCAGATGTCTATTCCACCCCACCGCATATGGGCCGTGGCGGCTGGACTTGGTATACAGGCTCTGCCGCCTGGATGTACCGTGCCGGGATCGAGGGGGTACTGGGCCTGTCGCGCGCAGGCCCCGACATCATTCTGGACCCTTGCTTTCCGGCGGCATGGCCCGAATTGACCGCCAGCCTGGGCCATGGGCCGGACCGCTGCGACATCATCATTCTGAACCCCAACAAGTCCGGCCATGGTGTTCAATCTGCATCGCTGAATGGCAAGGCGCTGCCGACCGTGCAAGGCAAGGTCACGCTGCCCCGCGCGCTGGCGCGGGGCCAGCTGGAACTTCGGCTGATCTGACAGACCCAAATCTGGTTGCGCATCCCCGCCATCCGTGACCGGTCTGCGACGCCCTTGATCGCGCCAGCCCGAACGAGTATTGACGCATTTTTCGCCAACCGACCTTGCAAACGGAGCCAGTGAACGCAACGCAAGACTGGCAAACGTTTGGGAATGTTGCGCGTTGCTCTTGATCTGGTGAAAACGCTCTCTGCCAGTTTTTGCGCCGCTGGTTCGGGGCGCGGGGTCTGTGCTCAGTGGAAAAGCCGTTTGTCATCCTGTGGCGCTTTGTGGATCGGGGGCGGGATTGCGCCATCGCCAGCCGCATCGCGCCTTGGGGCCACAACCGAATCCAGCGTTTGGGTCAACTGCGCGCGCGCTCGGTTCAGGCGGCTTTTGGCGGTTCCCACCGGAACCCCGGTCAGTCGCGCGGCCTCGCTGTACGAGTGGCCCGATACCACCACCAGCGTGATGATGCCGCGATGTTCGCTCGACAATTGTGCGAAAGCGCCCAGAAACTCGGTCATGGCAAGCCGTGCGTCATGTTCGGGATGCGTGACCAGCATCGCCGCGTAAATCCCGCCCGCATCGGCCACTTCGTGCTTATGCTTGCGCAGACCGGAATAGAATGTGTTACGCAAAATCGTGAACAACCATGCGCGCAGGTTGCTGCCCGGTTGGAACGTGTCGCCACTGACATAGGCCTTCACCACGGTGTCATGCACCAGATCTTCCGCCGCATGAAAGTTCCGCGCCAGACCCAGCGCATAGCGGTGCAGCGCGGGAAGATGTTTCACGATGTCCGCGCCCCAGACTGGAAACGCCGCAGGTCTTGGCACAACGGTCATATCTGTTGTCCTTGTGTGCTTTGCCCAAGCCGTCGTCCGTAAAACCCGGCGTCCGAGGGGCCGGGGATCATCGGCAAACAGGCAACGAACTCGTCTGACCATGCGCAGAACTGGCCCCCGGCAACACTTATCTGCATCAGCAAACAAATAGAAAAAGCGGGTCTTGGGCGCGCGATGAACCGATCAGCAGATGGGGGCCGTAAATTGAGTCACCCGAAAATCGGTCCAAAGATCGCGGATTGGCGCAGGCAAACAAGTGGCAGCGTGATGCAGGATCGCGCGCCCCTGACAACCGCTTGCAGGCTTGCCGGGTTGACTCGCACCGTGTTTGCGGCAGTCATCGGCAGTCTGGCCGACAAGGTTGAGGAGACGGCAGTTGAACAGGACAATTCTGGCCGCGCAAATGGTCTACAGCATGGGCATAACGCTGTTTTTGGCCACCTATGTGCTATGGCTTCAGAAAGTCGGCCTTCGTCTGGACGAGATTGCCTTTGTTGATATCATCTTCAACCTTGGCATCTTGGTGTTCGAAGTCCCAACAGGCGTGATCGCCGACCGATTTGGCCGACGCGTGTCCTTTATCCTTAGTTGTATCGTGCGCGGTACAGCGTTGATTGGGTTAGCCTTTGGTGTGACCTTTCCGATGATTGCCGCGCTGATGTTCTTGGCGGCGATCGGTGAAACGATGGCATCTGGTGCGTCGGAATCATGGCTGATCTCAAATTTGCGCAAAGACGTTCGCGTGCGTGACGTCTATCGCACTCTGGCGCTGATCGATGGGATCACCAGCATCATCGGCGGCACGATCGGTGCAGCGCTCTATGCAGTTTCCCCCGCCATGATGTGGACCGCGTCAGGCGCCATGCTCGCTGTGGCTGCCGTTATCGCAGCCTTCGCCCCCGAAGGCCCCAAGGATGCCCAGGGTGACATCACTGGGCCGACGTCTCGCGCGCGAAGTGCGTCTTGTGCGGATCATTGTCATCAATGCCTTCGCGACGGCCGGGGCCGGGCTGTTCTGGCAACTTGTGGTCATCGACGAAGCGACAGGCTGGGCGGCGGGCTGTG
>JBAXXO010000051.1:0-15340 GCA_037127855.1 Alphaproteobacteria bacterium | reverse complement strand
ATGCAGATGGCCACGATGTCGGGTTTGACCTCGGTGAGCATCCTCCGCCAGTCGCGATGCGCCACGCCGGGCTTTGCGGCATCGAGTTTCAGGCGGGCGACCGCCTTCCCGAGCCCCTCCTCGCTCTCGTCGGCAACGGCCACAATCTCAGCCGCCGCAATGTCGCGATAGAGTTCGTCGATCGCGTGCCCCCAATCCCCACGGCCCGTCCGCCCGATCACCGCTACACGCAGAGGTTCCATACCGAGGCCTTTCGACGTCAACCGAAAAGGAAAAGGGAGCCGCGTGAGAATCCTACCGTGGCCTGTCGGCCGTGACCAAAGAGGCCGCGCGGGCTCCACTCTCCGCGCAGGCCCCGCCGTCCAAGCCCGTCGAGAACCAGGGGCACCCTCGAGACGATGAGTCATGGGTATGATCCACCCTGACCCCTCCAGCACCCAACACCCCCACCAGGCTCGCCGGCAACTCATGCCACACGATCACGCCCATTCGCCCGGTGCAGGCTGCGGGCATGGGCACGGGCTCGTGCCGGCCCGCTTCGACCGGGCGATGGCCATCGGCGTGGCGCTCAACGCGGCGTTCGTGGTGACGGAGGTTGGGGCTGGTTTCTGGGCGGGGTCGCTGGCGCTGCTTGCCGACGCGGGCCACAATGCCGGCGACGTGGTCGGTCTGCTCCTCGCCTGGGGAGCGAACTGGCTCGCCCGGCGGCCGCCGTCGCGGCGGTACACCTGGGGCCTGCGTCGGTCCACCATCTACGCGGCCTTCGCCAACGCCGTGCTGCTCCTCGTGGCCTGCGGCGGCATCGTCTGGGAGGCGGCACACCGCCTCTGGTCCCCCGAGCCGGTCGCCGGCCCAACGGTGATCGCGGTGGCCGCGATCGGCGTGGTGATCAACACGTTCACCGCCCTGCTCTTCCTCCGCGGTCACGACGATGCCAACGTCCGCGGGGCCTTCCTCCACATGGCAGCCGACGCGGCGGTCTCGCTGGGGGTCGTGGTCGCGGGCATCGCGATCGCCGTCACCGGAGCAGCCTGGATCGATCCTGTCGTGAGCATTGCGATCGCAGCCGCGATCGTCGCGGGCACCTGGGGGCTGTTCCGCGAGAGCGTGGACCTCGCGCTCGACGCGGTGCCCCGTGGCATCGATCCGGAGGCCGTCGCGGCGGCGCTGGCCACGTTGGAGAACGTGAGCGAGGTGCACGACCTCCACGTCTGGGGAGCAAGCACGTCGGAAATCTCGCTCACCGCCCACCTCGTCACGCCAGACGGTGCGGATCGTGATGCGGTGCTCGCTGCGGCCCAGGCCCTGGCCCGCGAACGCTTCCGGGTCGCCCACGCCACGATCCAGATCGAGGGGGTGGCCGCCGGCGCCGCGTGTCCGCAGCGGCCTGCCGACGCGCTCTGAGCCCGTTTTGTGTCCAAGCAGCCCCGCGGCCGACTGGTTGCCTCCGGCCTTCAGCGGCCGCGGACCGCCGCGCGAACGATGCCGGCCAGCATCCTGCGAAATACGACCTCGTGGAGCGGCCAGATCGCATACCAGTAGGCGAGGCCGCCGAGTCCTCGCGGATCGAACACCGCCGTCTGGTGGATCGTGACGTCCCCGTCGCGGGGCACCACCTCAAACTCGAGCCATCCCCGGCCGGGCATCTTCATCTCGGCAGCCAGCCGCAGACGCCGCGGCGGATCGCAGACCTCCACCCGCCAGCAGTCAAGCGCGTCCCCCGCGCGGAGCGTGTCGGGATCACGCCGGCCCCGCGCCATCCCCGGGCCGCCGAGGGCACGGTCGATCCAGCCGCGGAGCGTCCAGAGCCAGTTGCAGGAGTACCAGCCGTGCGAGCCGCCGATCCGCTCGAGGGCCGCAAACGCCCGGTCGGGAGAGACGGCCACAACGGCATGCCGATGATCGACGAGTCGCGTGCCCTCGAAGTTGCCGCCGTATCGGCGGGGCAGCTCCTCGAGATCGGCGAAGTCGGCCCAGCGCTTGCCGGCAAACTCCTCATCTTCCTGCCGCACCGCCTCGCTGACGGCGGCCCGCAGGCCGCGGGGCATGATCGCAAACTCCCGCTGCGCGGCATCACTGTTTACCACCGTGGGATTCTTGAGCCCATCGATCAACTTCCGCCCCACCTTCGAATACCGCGGAGCCACGAGCTTCAGCCACAGGCTCGAGAGTCGCGGCGTGAGCACGGGCACGGGCACCATCACCCGCCAAAGTCCCCGCTGTCGGGCATACTCCCGCATGATCGCGCCGTAGGAAACCTTGTCTGGCCCGCCAATCTCAAAAATCCGCGGGCCGCTGGCCGGCAGGTCGATCGAGATCTTGCTGCTGGTCACGGTGCTGAGCCTGGTGCCGGGGCTGGCAATCATGGTCACCTGCTTTCCGTTTATCGTGACGGTTCTGTCGATCTTGCGACAAGCGCTTGGTCTGCAGCAATCGCCGCCGAACATGGTGCTGGTCAGCTTGGCATTGTTCCTGACCTGGTATGTCATGGACCCGGTGTTCACCGAGGTCTGGCTGAAGGGCGTGCAACCGCTGACCGACGGCAAGATCGACGTGCAGCAGGCGATCCCGCTGATCTTGGCGCCATTTCGGGTCTTTCTGGCGGGGCGGACCCAGCCGGAGACCTTTGCCGCCCTGCAAGCGCTGCGCCCCGGCGAGATCGGTGCAGCGGTCGATGCACCGCTGTCTTTGCTGATACCGTCCTTCATGCTGTCTGAAATTACCCGGGCGTTTGAAATCGGCTTTGTGATCTATTTGCCCTTCTTGATCATCGATCTGGTGACGGCCGCAATTCTGATGTCGATGGGCATGATGATGGTGCCGCCTGCCGTGGTGTCCTTGCCGTTCAAACTGGCATTCTTTGTTGTGGCCAATGGATGGACGCTGATATCGAGTGCGCTTGTCCGAAGCTATTTCTGACCTGTGCGGGTGGCGTCGTGTCCAACGTTTTGCGGGGGAGTGACCCAGTCTGTGACCAAGTTCTGGGTCGAAATTTGGATTAGACTGCGATTCGAACGGATCAGTTGTTAGTTCACAATGAACTCGGCATGCAGCGCCCCGGCTGCATTGATGCTTTTGAGGATGTCGATCATGTCATGAGGTGCCACACCCAGGGCGTTCAGACCTGCCACCACCTCGGACAGATTGGCGCTGCCGTCGACCTCGGCCAGACCCGTACCGGGCGCCGTCTGAATGTCAGCCGAGGTACGGGGCACCGTCACTGTTTCGCCCGGGGAAAACGGGTTGGGTTGCGACACTTGCGGGGTTTCGTCAATGCGCAGGGTCAGATTGCCCTGTGCGATGGCCACGCGCGAAATCCGAACCTCTTCGTCCATGACGATGGTTCCAGAGCGTTGATCGACCACGACCCGCGCGCGATTTTGCGGCTCGACGGCAAGGTTTTCCAACTGGGCGATCACATGGGCCGGTGATGATGACCTTGTGGCACCGATGTCCAGCGATACGGTGCCCGAATCCTCCATCGAGGCGACCCGACGGCCAAATTCGCGATTGATGACGTTTTCGATGCGCAAGGCGGTGGTAAAGTCGGGTGAGCGCAAGGCGAGCCGGATCAAATGCAATTTCGAGAAATCAAATTGCACCTCGCGTTCGACATGCGCGCCAGCCGGAATGACGCCTGCCGTCGGCACGCCTTGTACGACCTTGGCTGCCTGACCCTCAGCCGAGATGCCGCCGGCGATGATCGCGCCTTGGGCCACGGCATAAATCTCACCGTCCGCACCGTTCAGAGGGGTCATGATCAACGTGCCGCCCAGCAGGCTTTTGGCGTCGCCGATGGCCGAAACGGTCACATCAATACGGCCACCCGCCCGCGAAAACGGGGGTAGGGTCGCCGTCACGAAAACGGCGGCGACGTTCTTGGGTTGAAACTTTTCGCCCGATACGTTGACCCCTAGACGTTCGAGCAGATTTGACATGATCTCTTCGGTAAAGGGCGAATTGCGCAGCCCGTCGCCGGTGCCGTTCAACCCCACGACCAAACCATAACCGACCAGATCATTGCCGCGAACGCCGTCAAATTCGACCAGATCCTTGATGCGGATGGGTCCAGACCAGGCGAGCCCGGTCAGACCGAAAGTCAGACCCAGAAAGCAGGCTGTCAGGGCCAGGTTTTTCACAGGTAGTTCACCAGGCTTAGGCGCGACATTCGCGCGGTCACGGAATAGAGTGTTTCAAGCTGAAACTGCGATTCTTGCAACATCGTCGTCGCCTCATAAATGTCTACGCCCAACAGGCCCAGGCGTGCGGTTTCCAGACCGGATTTCTCGGCTTCGTTGCGCAGTCCGGCGTTGACGATGCTGGCCTCGATCACACCCAACCTGCCGGTCAGTTCGGCAAGGGGCAATTGCGAAATCGCAAGGCTCTCTCCCGCCCGCTTGGCCAGTTCTGCGCGCCCGGCGTCATCGCCCGTCAATATGCCACGCGTCAGCAGGCTGGCCATCGCAAATCCCTTTAGCATGGACTTGATCGCGGGATCCTTGGCTGTGATGTCAAGTTTGGCCTTTTCATCGGGTCCAATGTCGATTTCCTGCTGCTCGGCACCACCTTGATAGACGACGGCATCAAACCCTGTCAGATCGGTGAACCAATCGTTTACGGCGGTTTCGACATCTTTTGCAGACAGGGCGCCCGTTACTGCCGTGGTCAGCGCCGCCATCAGCGTCTCGGCATCGGTGACGGCGGCAGTGTCGGTTGCGACGCCACCGAACAGGGTGCGGGCGCCAAATCTGGTATTCAGGGCCGAAATAGCCGATTGCAGTCGCTGATCGGCCTCGGCCCCGACGGTGGATATGCGGGCCGCGGAATTGCTGTTGGCCCCTGCCAGCATGGCTGGGGCCAAAGCCAAACCACTGTCTGCAATCGCATTCAAGACAAGTTGCATATGGTTCGCCAATCCGCCCATCTCGCTGGTCACCCGTTTGAAAGCGGCCAATTGGGTCAGCGAAGCCTCGATACCCGAAAGGACGGTATAGTCGCCCCGAACGCTTTCGGTGGTTTTCGAGGTCAGACCGGTGGTAACCTCGGTCGAAAGATTCTGGATCCGGTCTTTCAGCAGGGCGTTACGGTGGTTGAAAACCTTGGATTGGGTCAGGTCACCGATGGTGATTTGGGGCATGTCAGATATCCAATACGGCTTGAATCATGTCTTGCACGGCCGAAATGACCTTGGCGTTGGCAGCGTAGGCTTGTTCGATATGCAAAAGGGATTGCATTTCGGAATCGGTATCGACGCCGAGTTCAGCCTCCATCACGGTGAAGGTGTCCAGTCGGGCGGCCGCATAGGTGGCGTCGCCATCTGCATCCAGCCGGCTGGAGGCGACCGCATTCAGAAAGTCGCCGGAAAGTCCGGCAAAGCTGCGGGCGTCGCTGGTGAAACCACCAGATAACGGCGCGCGGGGCGACGTCAACGCCGCACGCCAATCGTTCAGCAGGGTCGTATTGCCGACAGGGCCAATCGTGGTTGCCCCCAGACCATCGCGCAGACGGGACACAGCGCCGCCCTGCTCGGGATCAACGGCGGCATTGATCACGAGCCGCTGCGACAGACCAACTTCGAGCAAGACGTCAAAGGCGACACCGGAATCGGTGAACAGGCCCGGATCACCCGGAGCGCGGGTGGAATCAAGCGTCGGGTCCGCGAAACGTTCGATCAGGTCGCGCGCCATGGCATCCAGTTGCGCCTGAGCGGTCACGCCAAGTTCGTCGCGGACGGCGAAATTGGCACCCAGCGTTCCGCCGAGGATGTAAGAGTTTTCACCCGAGGTTCCGATCGGATTGCCGTTCAGGGTCAGGCCAGACAAGCCCGCCCCGTTCAAGCTGCTCGGCGTCACGCTATGGGTTGCCGTAAAGCCGAAAACCGCCGCTGTCATATCCAGCAGCGAGGCACCTGAATCGGTGTAGAGAAAGACCCCACCTTCGGGTTGCTGCACCTCGCGGATCGGGATGATCTTGGCGATCTGATCCACGGTGAGTTGTCGCTGATCTTGCAGCGATGACACGTCCTGACGCACGGCAATGCCATTGCTGATCTGACCGTTCAACTTGGCCACCCGCGCAAGAGAGGTGTTCAGCAGCGACACCTCTTTGGCGATTTCGGTATTGGCCGCTGTCCGGGCGGCCTGGACATCCCGCGAGGCGAAACCGATCTGGCGAGCAAGGGCCTTGGCAGAGCTGAGCACATTGCCCAGCCGCGGTTCAGCCTCGGGATGCGACGACGCCTCGATCAGGGTGGCATTCAGGGCCGCAGCGCGCCCGCTGATCGAAAAGGCGTCGTCGGGCGTGCCGATGGTCTTTTCGACCCGCTTGAAAAAGGCGGCCCTCGTGTCGGCATCACCCGAGGCGGATTGTGCCAGACGCCTGTCGCCAATCAGAGGCAGGTTGACGTTGCGTTGAACGCCCAAGACCTGCACGCCCTGACCGGGCGTGCCGACCGTGCGCGAGGCGAGGATCACCTCGCGCCGGGAATAGCCCGGCGTCGAGACATTGGCGATGTTGGACGAGACCAGTTCCGCTGCCTTGGATTGCGCGGTTAGGCCGGACAAAGCATTGGTCAGGGCGGAAGTGATGGACATCTTACCCTCCTAGGGTCAACGCTTGATGTTGGTGGTTTCCTGCAACATCTCATCCACCGTCTGGATGACCTTGACGTTGGAGGAATAGGCGCGCTGCGTGGTGATGAGGTTGGTCAATTCCTCGGTCACATCCGTGGTCGATTGTTCCAGCGAATTGCCGATCAGCTGACCTGTCGGCCCATCACCCGAATCCCACAGATAGAATGGGCCTGACTCGGCTGAGACCTGATAGGTCTGGTTGCTGGAAGAGGTCAGTCCGTTGGGGTTGGGCACATCGACGACCGGTATCTGGTAGATCACCTTGGCAAAACCCTGATCATAATTTGCCCGAAGATAGCCGTTGTCGTCGATATTGACCGACACCAGTCGGGCCACAGGCGTTCCATTGCTTGCCTTGCCGATCGGCGCAAAGGCGTTGGACAACTGGGTCATCCCGCCTGTGGCACCGATGGCGCCGACATCCATGGAAATGACCCCACCGCCGACATTCAGCGGAATGTTGCCGCTAACCGGATCATAGTCATCGCCGGTGACAGTGGCGATGCTGGCCAAAGTGCCGCCAGTTCCCATCGCGTCATCAAAGGTCACGGTGTATTCGGCGATCTCTGCGTCGTCCGAGGCCGAATCGGTGATCGACATGGTCCATTCATTGGAACTGCCAGTGGCTGGAATGGTTGGGGTGAAGGTAAAATTCAACGTCTCAAGCGTGCCGAGGTTGCCGGTGTATTTCAGCGACATGGTCCTGACCAGCGCCAAGGCACCGCCGACACCCGCATCCGCGCCGGCCTTGGTAGATGTCGCGGGCAGGTTGGCCCCCAGCGACAGTGCCGTCGTCGGGTTGGCCACATATTGGTTCTGGTCCACCTTGACCGGAATCAGGTCGGTGAAACTGTCGCGGGAATAGTTGCCAAGCGATCCATCCGGATTGGCTGGCCATCCCATCAGGACCTGACCCGTCTGGTTGCGCAGGATGCCATCGGCATCCGCCTTGAACGCGCCGGTTGTCGTCAGCGAGATGGGCAGGTTGCCGATACCGCGCGTCACGGCGTCGATCGTTGTCACCGCCATGAAGCCCCGGCCATCGACGGCGAGATCGGTCGAATTTGCCGTGCCGACCAGCGGCCCACGTTCATCAATCAACCGCATCGACGTCGAGCGGACACCGCCCGCAGAGTAATGCGTGCCACTATCGCTGTGAACCACGACCGAAAAGAAATCGGCTTGGACCCTTTTGTAGCCATAGGTTGAAGAGTTCGCGATATTGTCGGAGATGGTCGCCAATTTATTGGCGTTTGCATTCAACCCCGAAACACCCGCGTTCAACGAAGAGGTAATTGTCATCGATAGCGCCTTTCTGCAGCTCGACCTATGCGGCAGAGCCTGCTTGTTGCGCCTTAAGATTGACCTAACGTCTAAAATCCGCAGGTTAAATCAGCGATTTTTGCGCAAAAGCACCACCTCGACTCGGTTGTTGCGGGCGGCCGAAGGGTCTGTCGTGACCGGCTGCCGGTCGGCGTGACCGCTGACACGGGCGATGCGGGCATCCAGTGTTCCCGCCGATTCGAGCAGACCCCGCACCACTTGCGCCCGCTGTGCGGAGAGTTCCCAGATCGGATTGTTCACCATCATCACCGGATAGGACCGCACAAAGCCATCGACCGCGACCCGGTTTTCGGCCACGCCGATCACCTCGGACACCAGACCGATGATATCCCGCAGCGTCCGGGTTGGCGTGACAGTATCGGTGTCGAACAACGGATTGGCATCAGTATCAAAAATCTCGATCACCAAACCTTCGTCAGAAACCTTGGTCACGACATGCGACAGCAGACTTCGCAAGGTGGCACTTTCACCTCCCCTGCCCTCGAGTCTGCTTTGCAGACGCTTCAGGTCACTGTCATCGGCACCCTTGGATTCGCCCACCGTCGAACCGACGCTGCCGCCGGATTTCGACTCGCGGCCTGGCGTGGCCGCTGACATGCCACTGCCGTTGCGCGCCAGCGTGTTGTCAGTAAAGATCGAGTCGCCGCCAAAGGCACCGTCGCCACCGCCCGAAACGCGGTTGACCGGAATCGTCGGATTAAAGTAATCCGCGATGCCCTTGCGTTGCTTTTCCGTCGTCGCACCCAGCAACCACATCAGCATGAAGAAGGCCATCATGGCCGTAACAAAGTCAGCATAGGCAACCTTCCACGCACCACCGTGGCGACCACCGCCCCTTACAACCTTCTTCCGCTTGATGATGATTGGCGCGGCACCATTTTGCCCAGCCATCCCAACACCCCGATAACACCCACGACCATCCCTACAGGACCTGCACTAACTTGGTGTTAAACCGGGGGATTTTAGCGGTCTTCGGCCATCCAGCCGGACTTTCGCACCAAGCGGGTCACCGTTTGAACACCTGTCAAGCGATAATCGCCCAGAAACGGCCGGGCGGCTGGCCGGGTCAACCAGTTTTCCAGCCTCAGCCTCAGCCTCAGCGCTGCGCGCAGTTTCGACGCCTTGCGCAGATCACGCAGCCAGATCGAGGCATCGCAAAACTCATCCACCGGCATGGCGTCCCGCGGCTGAATCGCCAGGCGCAGACCAAGAGCAGCCAGCAAAGGCAGCATCGCCGTGGCCGCACGTCTGCCAAAACAAGGGCTGGAGCGCGTTGTGTCGGGTCAGGTGCACCTGACCCAGCGCAACACGCAACACCCCCGATGGCTTACCTGTCTTGGGCTGCACTCAATCTCAATCAGATTGACTGCAATCCGCCCTAAGCAGGCCAGACCCGAGGTGGCCAGCAATGCGACCTGAACCTTCTCACCCGCTATCTGCGACATCGACACGGACCGTCCCCGCGCACGCCGCTTGGCGCGTCAGCCGTCAATCAACTCTGATGACAGTCGCGTGACAGTCGTCATGCCGTCTGTGCCAGATCGTGTTGCCCGTGATCAGGTGGCAACATGCAGCATTCCCAACGGCCTGACCCAGGCGCGGTCTTGCCGGGTTGCGATGGCGGCAGGGGCTGTTCTTGGCAATTCGCGAGTCGTACCCGATCAGATCACCGCGACCAATCGCAGCGCGTCGTAGATCGCGGCATGGATGTTGCGCGCCTCGACCGCGTCGCCGATCCGAAACAACTGGAAGCCATCCGGCCCACCCGCCCGGTTTTGGGGCTGAAGGTCGATCAGCGCGTCATAGTCAACGGCGCCGAGATTGACCGATCGCGGCTTGAGATCAAAGTACAGATCGGCCAGCGGCTGGGTGCCGTGGTTGACCACGACCTGATCGTAAAGCGCGGTCTTGCCCAGCGCCATGTAATCGGAATCCACCACAGCCTTGATCTGGTTGCCATCGCTTTCGACGCGGGTCAGGCGGTAAGTCACGGTAAAGGTCACATCCTTGTCCTGCAACGCCCGCATATAGGGTACCAGATTCATCGCCATCACATCGGGCGCAAAGCTGCGGTCCGGCGTCATGATCTCGATCTTTGCACCGGTCTCGGCGATTCGTTGCGCGGCCTGCAAGGCCACATGGTCGCCGGCATCATCATACAGCAAGACATTGCTGCCCGGCTTTACATCACCTGACAAGATATCCCATGCCGAGACGGTCAGGTCATTGCCCCCGGCAAGGATGCTCTTTTCGGGCAGGCCCCCCGTCGCCACGATCACCACATCCGGAGCCTCGGCCAGAACATCCGCCGTCTCGGCCCATGTGTTGAAACGCATCTCGACCCCCAGTGCTGCGCATTGCGCCAGACGCCAGTCCACGATGCCGATCAGTTCCGCCCGCCGCCGGGTCTGCGCACACAGCCGCACTTGACCGCCCGCCTGCGCAGCCGCCTCGAACACCACGACGTGATGCCCGCGCTCGGCGGCCACACGCGCCGCCTCCAGCCCGGCGGGGCCTGCCCCCACCACCACCACCTTGCGCCGTTGTCTGGCAGGCTGGATGGCATGCGGCATCGTCTCTTCGCGCCCGGTCGAGGGGTTGTGGATACACAGCGCCATGCCACCTTGGTAAATCCGGTCCAGACAATAGGTCGCGCCCACACAGGGCCTGATATCCGCCTCACGCCCGGCGATGATCTTTTGCACGATATGCGGATCGGCCATATGCGCCCGCGTCATCCCCACCATATCCAGTTGACCCGAGGCCACGGCATAACGCGCCGTCGCCACATCGGGGATCCGCGCGGCGTGAAAGGTTGGCAACCCGACCTCGGCCCGCACCCGGCCGGCAAAATCCAGATGCGGCGCCGATGCCATGCCATGGATCGGGATCACATCCGTCATGGCGGCATCGGTAAAGATGCGCCCCTTGATGATGTTCAAGAAGTCTACCAGCCCCGAGTCGCGGAACATCTTGCCCAGCGCAATGCCTTCCGCGGCATCGATGCCACCCGGCTGCACCTCATCGGCGGTATAGCGCATGCCCAGCAGGAAATCGGCACCCACCCGCTTGCGACAGGCGGCCAGCACCTCCATCGCAAACCGCGCACGGTTTTGCAGATCGCCGCCATAGGGGGCTGGCAAAGCATTGGTGAAGGGCGACATGAACTGATCGAGCAGATGGCCATAGCATTCGAACTCGACCCCATCCAGACCCGCGGCCTGCATCCGTTCGGCCGCGTCGGCAAAGTCGGTGATGATCCGGTCGATGTCCCAATCCTCGATCACCTTGGGAAAGGCGCGGTGGCTAGGCTCGCGCGAGGGTCCTGCGGCCACGACCGGCAACCAATCCCCCTTGTCCCACCGGGTGCGTCGGCCCAGATGGGTCAACTGGATCATCACCGCCGCCCCCGCCTCGTGACAATCATCGGCCAGCCGCTTCATCCATGGCACGACCTCGTCCTTGTAGGCCAACACGTTGTTGAACACCGGCGGGCTGTCCTTGCTGACCGCCGCCGAGCCCGCCGTCATGGTCAGCGCAACCCCGGCACGCGCCCGCTCCAGATGGTACAGTCGGTAGCGATCCTTTGGCATCCCATCCTCGGGATAGGCCGGTTCATGGCTGGTGGTCATGATCCGGTTGCGCAGGGTCAGGTGTTTCAGCGAATAGGGTTGCAGCAGCGGATCAGACGACATCAGGTTGCCTCCATTTGACCACATCCTAAGCATGTTCGCGCAGTCTGGCCAACGGATTGCGGGCGTGATTCCGTTTTTGCAGGGTTTGGCGGGGGCTCGACATGGCTGGAAGATCGCCTGTCATGGCAACTGTCGAGCAGAAGGCCGCGTTGAAGGTTCTGGCGCAGGGCGCGGATCGGGCGCAGGCGGATCGGGCGCTTGCGCTGCTTGTGACACTCGACGGCCGGACCAGCGCGCGGATCGCGCAAGGCTTTGGTGTGCGGCAGGATACGGTGCGGCTTTGGCGCAGCGATGTCGCCCGGGGCGCGGGTTCGGCCTGTCGCAGCGCCATTCGGCCCTGAGTAGCAAAGGGAAATCACGCACTGGCAGCGCCGTTTGACGTCGTAAAGTGAACATTGGTTGCCCCCGTTGATGGTGAAGGCATGAACATTTGCACAGCGCTCCCGACGGTCGTCAACCGGGCTTGCCGTGCGATGGGGAAGATGGTGTGTATCCCTATGGATTGAAGACGGCTCAAAGCATTCGAACTACCTGCGGAGATCACGGGCGGCATTTTTGCTGGCTGTGTTGCGGCACTTTAACTTGACACTGCGGCGGCAATAACCCTTTCGCAGATCGGCGCATGGTTGCGCCCTTCGATTGCCGTGGTGGCGGTCTTTTCGGGGGCCCCTTTTCTTGCGGCATGCCCTACGAACTGGTGATGGCGCTTCGTGCATGGCGGGAAAAGTCCAAAGCGAAGGCAGCGGACTTGGCCGATCAGTCGGCAAAGGAGTCTAGGATTGCGGCTGACCGCTCGCGCGATGCTTATGGGCATGGCCGATTGGCTGCGCTGGCTTTCATTCCGTTTGCGAACTTCTGGCTGCTTCTGACACCTTCGAAGAACGAGGCATCGGCCGACCGCGCGCCCGCGATTCCCTTGCTGACGGGTGGCCTTGGCGTCCTGTCTGGCTTTGTCCTGCTTGCTGCGGGCATTGGCCTTTCTGCCTATGCCCAGGTGGACGGGATGCGCCGGATAGAGGAAGCAGCGGCTGCGGGCGTGTTCAGCGAGGCGATGCTTGACCGCACCCTTGTCACGATGGCTGCCGAATTGCAGACCCCCATGACGGTTGATGAGACAACAACCATCGTGCAGATGGAAGCGGTAGGCCCGGAAATGCGGTATGTCTACGAAGTCGATCCGCCGCCCGACTTCCTACCCGCAGACATGCGCATCGGCCTCTTGCAGCAGAACTGCACATACGAGGGGTTGACCGGCGTCATCGACGCGGGCGCGATTATCAAGCACGTCCAGACGCGGCGCTTCGTGCCGCCGTGCTTGCGGGCGTTCCACGCGCCTTCGCCCTCAACCTTGATCCCGGTGCTGTCGATTGAGAGGTGCAGGGGCCCCTGCGATCCCCGGAACGGGATGTTGACCTTCAATGTCTTCTGGCGGCGGCGCAGCGTGCTGAAGTTCGGCACCGCCCAGTCCAGAGCGGGTTGTACTCAATCTGAGTCAGATTGAGCGCAACCCAAGACAGGCACGTCGTTGGTAATGTTGCGCGTTGCGTTCCGTCAGGTGAACCTGATGGAACGCAACCCGCTCTCGGCCGGTCAGGTTCAGCAGGCTCTCGACCAAGCCAGTCGTCTGGCGCAGCGCCATGCCGAACAGAACTTTCAGCGTCAGACAGGCCTGGATCGCGGCATCGCTATCGCCAGGCTGCCGGCCACGTTTTCCGGTGGGTGCCGCCTCCCAGATCATGGCGGGATCGAACCAGCTCGACAGCGAACCGCGGCGCTTGAGCGCTGCGTTGTCGTCAGGCCAGTTTCCGGTCTTGTCGGCAGGGGGGTGCGGGTATGCTCATGCCGCCCAGCTACCACACTGGAGTCACAAGATGACTCCCTCACAGAATTTGTGCAACAGAGCCGCGTCGATCAATGGTTTTCTGCTGGAAAGGGCGCTTGCGGAGGATTGGCGACGACAAGGGCTTTGACCTTTGCGGCCACTTTGGTCTAGACCGGTTTGCACTCAATCCGAGTCTGATTGTGCGTAATTCAGGACTGACAAGGCGTCGGGAATTTTGCGTTTTTCTACATCATCAGGCAGCCCTGATGATGTATCAAAACGCTGTAACCAGACGCAAATGGAGAGGTTACATGGTTGATATCGCCACAAGGGTCTGGAACCACAAATGGAAGATCGACCCGATCGTTCGGTCGCTCATCGACACCGACTTTTACAAACTGCTGATGTGCCAGTCGATTTTCCGCAACAAACCCGACACGGTGGTGAAATTCAGCCTGATCAACCGCAGCCATTCCATCCGTCTGGCCGATGACATCGACGAGGGTGAATTGCGTGAACAACTGGACCATGTGAGGTCACTTTCACTGACGAGGGGCGAAAGCACATGGCTACGCGGAAACACCTTTTATGGCAAGCGCCAGATGTTCCGGCCCGATTTCATGGAATGGCTCGAAAAGCTGCGGCTGCCGCCGTACCATCTGGAACGGATCGACGGGCAATATGAACTGACCTTCGAGGGCAATTGGCCCGAGGTGATGCTGTGGGAAATTCCGGCTTTGTCGGTGCTGATGGAGCTGCGCAGCCGGCAGGTTTTGCAAACCCTGGGCCGGTTCGAGATCGAGGTGCTATATGCCCGCGCGATGACCAAGCTGTGGGAAAAGATCACCCGGCTGCGGTCGATTGAGGGTTTGCGCATCTCGGATTTCGGGACGCGGCGGCGACATTCGTTCCTATGGCAGGATTGGTCTGTGCAGGCGATGATCGACGGGTTGGAGGGCAAGTTCACCGGCACCTCGAACTGCCTAATTGCGATGCGCCGGGAAGTCGAGGCGATCGGCACCAACGCACATGAACTGCCAATGGTCTATTGCGCGCTTGCCCGAACTGACGCGGAACTGGCGCAGGCCCCCTATCAGGTGCTGGCCGACTGGCAGGACGAACATGACGGCAATCTGCGGATTATCTTGCCCGACACCTATGGCTCGGCTGGTTTCCTCAAACGCGCACCCGATTGGCTGGCAGGCTGGACTGGGATCCGAATCGACAGCGGGGATCCGGCAGTCTCGGCCGAGGCGGCGATCCACTGGTGGCAAGAGCGCGGCGAGGATCCACTTCAAAAGCTGGTGATCTTTTCAGACGGCCTTGATGTCAATCAGATTGAGGCTCTGCACTGGCAGTTTTGGGGACGATGTAAAGTATCGTTCGGCTGGGGCACGATGCTGACCAATGATTTCCGTGGCCTGGCCGTAGGGGATGCCTTGGCGCCGTTTTCGCTGGTATGCAAGGCCGTCTCCGCGAATGGGCACCCGACGGTGAAACTGTCCGACAATCCGAACAAGGCCATCGGCCCCGCCGATGAGATCGAACGCTATAAGCGGGTGTTCGGGGTTGGCACGCAACAGGCGCAGGATCTGGTGGTTTAAGACCTGCAGAGTGCACGGGTGGCGTCGGGTCTGCCTTGGTCGCCTAAGTGTTCCAAACCCGATGATCACATAGACCCTCGGCGTTCTGCTTCTTCGTGGCAAGATCGATCCTGGGGGACATCTGAAGCGGGCTTTGGGCATGCTGATCCATCCTCACAGCCAAGCGACGACGACGCCGACGCCGAAGGTTTCTGCCTTCAGCGACTTGAAGAAGCTTTCGACGGCGGATTGGTCGTAACAATT
>JBAXXO010000050.1:0-15378 GCA_037127855.1 Alphaproteobacteria bacterium | reverse complement strand
GGCGGCTGCCGGGGCAATTCCGGCGGTTGCACGACAGCCTCGACGACATCGAGGGCCATCGGCGCTTCGTCGACAAGATCGATCGCCACAGCCGCAGGGTCAAAGCTGGAGGTGGCGGCAGCGCTTGTTGCGGCAGATTCCAGTCCAGACCCAGCGCTAAAATCAGGCAAGTCATTGATCCTCTTTCCAGTCTTGGCTGCATCGGCGCGCTCAATTCCAGTCTGAACGGATGAACCCGTGGCCAAGTCAGGTTCGACCGGCATTGGTGTCTGGGCTGCGGTTATCTTTGCGGATTCAACGATTGGCGGCGGCGATGTGTCGAACGCCCGGCTGGGGATATCGGTGGTCTCCACATGGACCTCGGCCAAGGGGTAACTTGGTGGTTCGACGGCCGGGTCTGCGTGGTAGGGTTCCACGGGCACAGGTACCACGGGCACAGGTACCACGGGTGCAGGTGCTGCGGGTGCAGGTGCTGCGGTTTCGAGATATTCGCCGGTCCTTTCGGGTGCGGCGTCAGGTGTCGGGCTATTGCCCGTATCCCGGGCCACAACCGTCACCGGGTCCTGATCGCGCTCGACCTTTTCGCCTTCGCCCAGCAGTGTGGCGGACAGTACCGAGGGGCCAAAGAACGGCTCGCCCAAATAGGCCGCATTTTCGGGCGCACCGACAAAGGAGACCGGGTTCAGGCGGTGCTCGGTCGCAAAGGCCTCGGCCTCGACCAGGGTTTCGCGGGCGACGACGGCGACCTGTACCTCGGGGCCGCTGCCCCACCAGTCAAACACCAGATCATCGATCTTGTAGGGGGTCAGCCCCTCGAGCGCGACCTTGATCTGGCGGCGGCGTTTGGCAACCTCGGGGCCCGGCGCGTGGACCGTGGTGTACAAGATCAGGTCGTTGGGGATGACGAGCTTGGTCGACAATCCGCGCGGAGACAGGCCCAATGCGGTGGACCGCATATAAGACACCGCATCGCCCAGATCTGGGGCGTCCAGGGGCGAGACGCCGACCTGCTGCCAACCGCGTGACGTGCGGTGCAACAGCGCAATTGATCCGTCGCGGAAATCAAGGGCGAATGATGGTTTCATCTGTCCGGTCTTACACAGCCAAGTCAGCCACGGGAACGCATTCCCTGCTTTGGACGCCTTCCTACAGCAGCTTTTTGCCGAATGAAAGAAAAACACCCATTTGGGGGAAGCTTGTGGCGACGCATTGCGTCATAAGGGGTGAAAGATGTCAATAAAACAGGAGTGTTCCGCATGCGTATCCTTTTCCAGTTGCTGTTGGCAGGTTTGCTGGGCCTGACCGTCACCACTGCGGCTTTCGCCGATTCCACGCCAACTGCCGCGCCGACCATTACTGTGACAGGTTCGGCGGCGATTGCGGCAGTGCCCGATTTGGCAACCATAACGCTGGGAGTCACCACCAACGGTGCCACCGCCTCTGCGGCGATGGCAGCCAATTCCGCCGCCGTTTCCGCAGTAATGACCCGGTTGCAGGCCGCCGGGATTGCGGCGCGGGATTACCAGACCTCGAGCCTGTCGTTGAACCCCAACTGGGTCACCAATGCCGCCGGCACCGGCAGCGAGATCAAGGGCTATGTCGCGGGCAACATGCTGACGATCCGGGTGCGGGCGCTGGATCAGCTTGGCATCGTGCTGGACGCGCTGATTGCAGATGGTGTCAACACGTTGAATAGCCTGACCTTTGGCCTGCAAAACACGCGACCCACCGAGGATGAAGCCCGCAAGCAGGCCGTGACAGACGCCATGGCGCGGGCCCAGTTGATTGCCACCGCGTCAGGCAGCAAGCTGGGGCGGATCCTGTCGATCAGCGAGGGCGGTAGTGTCGCACCATTTCCCGGCCCGATGTACCGGATGGCGGCAGATTCGGCGGCGGTGCCCGTGGCGCATGGCGAGGTCGAGATTTCGGCCGCGATCACCATGGTGTTTGAACTGCAGCCCTGATCTGGTCTGCCAACTGGCATGATGTGCAAGACCGCCCGGCCATGACCGGGCGGTCTTTGCTTTTGGCTTAGGGCCATGCACTGTCGGCATTCAAGCTGGTTCAGGCGGTGGCGGCGGTCATGGCCTGATCCAGATCGGCGATGATGTCCTTGACATCCTCGATCCCGATCGACAGACGCACAACGTTGGGGCCGGCCCCCGCCGCCACACGCTGTTCGTCCGACAACTGCCGGTGTGTGGTCGAGGCCGAGTGGATCACCAGGCTGCGGGTATCGCCAAGATTGGCGACATGGCTGAAAAGCTTCAGATTGTCGACGAATTTGACGCAAGCCTCATAGCCGCCCTTCATCGCAAAGGTGAACAGGCCACCGGCACCCTTGGGCACGATCATCTTGGCCAGATTGTGATAGGCGTTCGATTTCAGGCCGGGATAGGTCACATAGTCGACGCGCGGGTCGGCCTCCAGCCATTCGGCGACGATTTGGGCGTTCTCGCAATGGCGCTGCATGCGCAGGCCAAGGGTCTCGATTCCCATCAGCGTGTAATGGGCACCCTGCGGGTTCATGGTCATGCCAAGGTCGCGCAGGCCCACGGCGATGGAGTGAAACGTAAAGGCCATCGCCCCGAGGGCTGCATGGAATTGCAGCCCGTGATAGGCAGGTTCGGGTTCTGACAATGAGGGGAACTTGCCGCTGGCCGACCAGTCGAATTTGCCCGAATCCACCACGATGCCGCCGGTGACGGTGCCGTTTCCGGTCAGGTATTTGGTGGCCGAATGCACGACCAGTGTCGCGCCATGCTCGATCGGGCGGCAAAGCCACGGCGTCGCGGTCGTGTTGTCCACGATCAGCGGCAGCCCGGCATGGTTGGCCACGCGCGCGATGGCGTCAAGGTCACTGATGGCACCGCCGGGGTTGCAGATGGTTTCGCAAAACAGCGCACGGGTGTTGTCGTCAATCGCGGCGGCAATCGCCTTGGGGTCGTCAAAATCGACCAGCTTGGCCGACCAGCCGAACTTGCGGATGGTGTTGGTGAATTGCTGGATCGTGCCTCCATACAGGCGTGACGAGGCGACGATGTTACAGCCGGGGCCCATCAACGGGAACAGGGCCATCAGTTGGGCCGCATGACCCGACGAACAGCAGATGCCACCCGCACCCCCCTCCAGCGCCACAACGCGGTTGGCCAGCGCCATAACGGTCGGGTTGGTCAGACGCGAGTAGATATAGCCAACCTCTTGCAGGTTGAAGAGTTTTGCCGCGTGGTCGCTGTCGCGAAAGACAAAGGCGGTGGTCTGGTAGATCGGCACCTGACGTGCGCCCGTGGCCGCATCGGGCGCCGTGCCCGCGTGAATGGCAAGTGTGTCGAAGCCCTGAGTCATCTTATCCTCCCGGTTGGATGGGCCGACGCTATGGCAGCGCGCAAAATCAGGCAACTGTTAATCTGACCCCGCCGCAAATAAAACACGTCAGTTTCTGTCGTCTTTTGGGCTGTCCATGACAACAAAGGTCGTGATGGCCTGAACCTGCGGCAAGACGCCCAGAACTTCGGTGTGCCAATGCTTGTAATGCGACAGGTCGCGCGCCTCGACCCTTAGCAGGTATTCGACGGTTCCGGTGACGTTGTGACACTCCCGCACCTCGGCCGCACGCGAGATTGCCCGTTCAAACGCCTCCTGCGCTGATTTGGTGTGGCTGTTCAGACCGACAGTGACATAGGCGACAAAGCCAATGCCGACTTTGGTGGCATCGATCACGGCGCGATACCCTTTGATGACCCCGGACCGCTCAAGCTCCTGCACCCGGCGCAGGCAGGCCGAGGGCGAGAGGCCGACCTTTTCTGCAAGATCGAGGTTCGACATGCGCCCGTCCTGCGTCAAGGCACGCAATATCCGGCTGTTTATTTCATCCAATCTCGTCATTTGTTGCAAAGAATGCTGATAAGCTGGACAAATTGCAATCCTTCACCCCGAAAACAGGTGAAGAGTTGCGTCATGACACATGACATCCTGCTTGCCCTGATTTCCTTTGCTTTTGTGACCTCGGTGACGCCGGGGCCGAACAACCTGATGCTGATGGCCTCGGGTGTGAATTTCGGTTTCCGCCGCACCGTGCCGCATATGCTGGGCGTAAGCCTTGGCCATGGTTTGATGGTGTTTCTGGTGGGCCTTGGCCTATCGGGCGTGTTTGAGGCTGTTCCGGCCAGCAAGACCGTGCTGAAGGTCGTCTCGGTCGCCTATATGCTTTGGCTCGCCTGGAAGATCGCCCACGCCGCCGCCCCGAGCGAGGGCAGGGTGGCGGCCCAGCCGATGACCTTTGTGCAGGCGGCGGCGTTTCAGTGGGTGAACCCCAAAGCCTGGGCCATGGCGCTTGGGGCGATCAGCAACTATGGGCAGGGTGGGATTTCTGCGGTGCTTGCCGTCTGTTTGGTGTTTGCCAGCATCAACCTGCCTTCGGTTTCGGTGTGGGCCTATGCGGGCGAAAGGTTGCGTGCCTTTCTGTCCAACCCGCGCCGGCTGGTGCAGTTCAACTGGACGATGGCGGGCCTTTTGGTGCTGTCGCTCTGGCCAGTGCTGAAGCTTTAACCGGCTGGCATCGATGAATAGGCGGTCCGCCCGTTCACCAGCGTCAGGCGCGGGGCCGGGGTGCCGCCCTCGGGCCAGTCGATCAGAACCAGATCGGCGCGCAGGCCGGGGGCTATTCGGCCCCGGTCCATCAGACCCGACGCTTGCGCGGGGTGGGTCGAGACCATCCGCCACAGATCGGACAGTGTGCCGCAACCGTCGGCGTGCAGCCGGGCGATGGCGCTCAGCATGGCAGGATAGAAATAGTCCGAACCTAGAATGTCGCACAGGCCTTGCCTGACCATGTCGCCGGCGCCGGGGCTGCCCAGATGGCTGCCGCCCCGCGCCGCATTGGGGGCGCCAAAGATGATCCAGTCGCCATTGTCGCGCGCGGCCTGTGCTGCGGCCAGGTTCATCGGAAACTCGCTGATCCGCGACCCCAGGGCGCGGTAGAAGCTGCGGGTTTCGGGTTGGGTGTCGTCATGGCTAAGCATCGGCGCGCCCGCCGCGCGGCCCATGGCGGCCACATTGGCTATCACCGCTGGTATCTCGGGGCGGCGGTCCCAAATGCTGCTAATCAGAGCGACATACTCTGCCTGCGAGAGGCCCGACCGCTTGGCGCGGTCGGCCATCTTGGCGACAAAGGCAGGGCTGGACATGTCGACGACCGGGAAGCTGGGGTCATGTTCGAACGGCCTCTGCTGCAAGCCGGTGCCAGGGTCCAGCAGCGCCATCGAAGTATGGTCGTTGAACGCAATCTAGGGTTTCAGCGGGCCAGCCAGCGCGTGGGCAATCAGCGGCAGCGCCTCGGTGCAAAAGGTTTCCCAACGCAGTTGTACCCGGTTTTCAACGGTCAGCCGCGGGGCCAAGCCGGTCAGCGCCGCCATCACTTCCTCGGCCAGTGCTAGCGAGCGCAGTCCGGGTTCAAAGCTTAGCGTCATGGCATGGTAGCCGGTGGCGATGCCGTTGGCCGCCAATTGTCGGTCGGTTTCCAACAAGGCGGCTTGGGTCGGAAAGAACACGCCGGGCCGTGGCATCAACTGACGCTCAAAAGCATCGCCATGCATGTCGACGATGCCAGGGGCCAGCACCATGCCCTGCGCATTTACGACGCGGGCACCGTCGCGCGGCACGTCCAGTCCGGTGATCAGGCCGTTCTCGACACGGACCGAGACCTGCGCCACGCCCTCGGCCAGGACAACTTGCGCTGCCTCAAAGATCATCGCCGTCATGTCTCACCTCTGACCGGCGTGCTGACGCAGGAGCGTAACACCGCCATGACAGCGATCAAGATCAGTGCAGCCACAGGCCCTCGCGCTTGAGTTTGTTGCGGATGGATTGTTCACGGGTCGGCAAGGCTGCGCGGTCGAACAGGGCCCGCGCCTTGGTCCCCTTGCCTTGATAGATCATGCGGCGAACCGGTCCATACTCCTTTAGCACCTTCTTGATGGCATTGGGGGCGCTGACTTCTTGTAAAACCTCAACCACACGGTCGCTTTCGCGGGGATTTAGCAGCAATATTGTTCGGTAATGGCAAGTCATTTCGCCATCCAAACCCGCCAGACCCAACCCCGGACGCCCGCCCCTAAAGGAATGAATGACCAAAGGCAGCACGATCTGATCCAGCCATGGGTTCAACGCCTGACAGATCAGTTCCGCCGGGCGGTCTGCGCGCATATTCAGCGCACAGTCCAGAAAGCGGGCGCCAAACTGATGGGGGCTTTGATGAAAAAACCATCTGGCGTTGAAATACAGGTAGCGTTGCTAGAGCGGGTTGCACTCAATCTGATTCAGATTGAGTGCAACCCAAGACAGGCAAGTCGTTGGTAATGTTGCGAGTTGCGTTCAATCAGGTGAACCTGATTGAACGCGACTCGCTCTAGTACTCATCTGGCTGCGTCAGATCCAGCGACCCTGCCGTGTCCAGCCCGAAATTGGCGTAACGTGAGGCCCAGATCGGGGTATGGCCCGGGCCGTATAGCCCCAGCACAGGCCATGTCGCCTTGCGCCGCATCGAGGCCGTGGGGCGCGCGAAATCAAAGCCCAGATCGTCGAATGACCCGGTGATCAGCGTATCGCTGTCCAGAAAGACAAAGGGTTCGTCCGGCAGGGCGGCCAAAGCCTCGATATTGTTGCCATAGGGATAGCCAGCGCCGAAGGCACGGTTTTCAAACGGCAGAAAACTTGCCCCCAAATCCGTCAGCAGGCTGCGGATCGCGGTCGAAGTGATGCGCGGGTCCTCCGGCCACAGGGGCGAGGGTTGCGGCTCGGCCACAAACAGTTTGCCTTGGAAGGCAGGGTTAAAGCTGCGAAACGACGCGGCCAGCAGCACCGCTTGTTAAGATAGCCGACCGGATTGTTCGATCATCACGATCTTGAAACGTTGCCGCCTGGCCATAGGTCGCGCAGCCTTTGCCACAGTGCTTCAGGCCGACTATAACGGGCACCCATCCAAGGGAAAGGCCGGATGTGCGGGTCGGCCAAGGTCTTGCCAAGATGCTGCGCTGGCCTAGCTTGGGGTAAAGCGAAGCGACAGGCAGGACATGCCGCCATCCAGCTTGGCACATTCCGAATTGCCGATCACCCGCACCTGATAGCCTGCCGCCGCCAGCGTTTCCGCGGTTCGCGGAAAGCCTGCGGGCATCAGCACCAGATCGTTGAAGCGGATGGCATTGGCGCAGGCCTCTTCGCCGTCGGCGGTGTGCAGGACGCGGTAGCCTGCAAAACAGCCCGACGCGTCCAGCGGACGAGTCGACAGGATGGTCTCGCCGTCCAGCAGCGAGCAGTCGGTCTTGAAGTGCAGCACACCGGGTGGCGTGATGACCTCGCGCACCTTGTGGCCCCATGATGCCAGCAGTCGGGCCAGTTCGGCGATGCCGGCGGCGTTGGTGCGCGCGGACCTGCCGACCAGAACCTCGGTCTCGGTGGTCAGGATGTCGCCACCCTCGATGTAGCTGTCGTCCCCGGTGATCCGGACGACCGAGGTGTACAGCGCCCGCAGATGCGGTTCCATTTCAGTGGCCTCGCCCAGACGGGTGGGCGCGCCGGGGCGCATCACGACCGCCCCTTGCGGCAGGCACAGTGCGGTGTCCTCGACAAACACGGAATCGGGAAAAGCCTCGAGTGCTGGCAGTTCCACGACACGCGCCCCGGTGGAGCGCAAGGCGGCCACGTAATCGGCGTGATGCTGCGCCATAAGCGTCAGCGACGGTGTGCCGGTATCCACGGCGCGCAGACCCTGAGTGATGCTGGCGGCGGGGCGGCGGGTGATGGCATGGCTGAAACGGTAGGACTGTGCAGACATCATCGGGCCTTCGAAAGAGGTTCGGGCCAGCTTATCATCCGCATCGCGACCGTCCAAGGGGCTGGTGTAAACAGTCACCCCGCATTTCAACCTGTGACGCGCATCGGCGCAGTTTTGGGATTGCCAACCGCGCATCGAAGGATAATTTGATCATAAGATGATCGAAATGGCAACGCGCGGTCAAAGCGCTAAATTCAGGGAGATGTCGATGAAGTTGACGACAATGATGGGAACCACTGTTCTGGCCTTTGCCATGGCGACGGCACCGGTTCTAGCGCAGATGACCGCCGTGGGCGAGGGCGAGGGCGCGCTGAACATCGTGGCATGGCCGGGCTATATCGAGCGCGGCGAAAGCGATCCGGCCTATGACTGGGTAACCAAGTTCGAAAAGGCCACCGGTTGTGTCGTGGCCGTCAAGACCGCCGCCACTTCGGATGAGATGGTGACCTTGATGAATCAGGGTGGCTTCGATCTGGTCACCGCCTCGGGCGATGCGTCGCTGCGGCTGGTCGCGGGCAAGAAGGTGCAGCCGGTCAACATCGATCTGATCCCGTCGTGGTCCAAGCTGGATGACCGGTTGAAGGGCGGGTCATGGTACACGGTGGACGGCGTTCACTATGGCGTGCCCTATCAATGGGGGCCGAACGTTCTGATGTACAACAGCGACATGTTCAAAGAGGCACCCAAATCCTGGAATGTGGTGTTTGAAGAGCAGACGCTGCCCGATGGCAAAAGCAATGCCGGCCGTGTGCAGGCCTATGACGGGCCGATCTATATCGCGGATGCAGCACTGTATCTGATGTCGCACAAACCCGAACTGGGCATCACCGACCCCTATCAGTTGAACGCCACGCAATATGCCGCCGCACTGGACCTGCTGCGTGTCCAGCGCAAGCTTGTGTCGCGTTATTGGCATGACGCCGCCGTGCAGACCGACGACTTCAAGAACGAGGGGGTTGTGGCGTCGGGGTCTTGGCCGTATCAGGTGAACCTGCTGTCGGGTGAAAAGTTCCCGATCGCGTCGACCATCCCGGCCGAAGGGGCGACGGGTTGGGCCGATACGACGATGCTGGCGACCGATGCCGCCCATCCCAACTGCGCCTATAAATGGATGGAGCATACGCTCAACTCGAATCTGCAAAGCGATCTGTCGGCATGGTTCGGCTCGGTGCCGGTGGTGCCTGCCGCCTGCACAGACGCGTCTGGGGTACAGACCGCCGAGGGCTGCAAGACCAACGGACTGGAAGATTTTGACAAGATCCGCTTCTGGACCACGCCGGTCGCCGATTGCGCGCAGGGGGCGGGCATGTGCATCCCCTACAGCCAATGGGTCAGCGATTACATGGCCGTTATCGGCGGCAACTGACCGCAAAAGGGTGCGCCGCCATGGCGCACCCAGCTTCCGCAACCCAGGCGCGCCAAGGCGCATCCCATTGGCGATCTTATGACCGATGCCGTCGAATTTCGCGCCGTGTCGCGCCATTACGGGTCAACGCGCGCCGTGGATGCCGTTGACCTGACGATTGCACAGGGCGCATTTTTTGCCATGCTGGGGCCGTCCGGCTCGGGCAAGACCACCTGCCTGCGGCTGATATCCGGGTTTGAAAAGCCGTCGGGCGGGCAAATCCGCATCTTTGGTGAAGATGTATCGATGGTGCCCCCGCATCTGCGGCAGGTCAACACGGTTTTTCAGGACTATGCCTTGTTCCCGCACATGACCGTGCTGGACAATGTGGCCTACGCGTTGATGGTCAAGGGCATGGGCCGCACGGCACGCCATGACAAGGCCGAGGCGATGCTTGACCTTGTGCATCTGAACGGCTTTGCCAGCCGCAAGCCCGCGCAACTGTCCGGCGGCCAGCGCCAAAGGGTGGCACTTGCCCGCGCTTTGGTCAACGAACCGCGCGTGCTGCTGCTGGACGAACCTTTGGGCGCCCTTGATCTGAAATTGCGCGAGGCGATGCAGGACGAGTTGAAGGCGCTGCAACGTCGGCTTGGCATCACCTTTGTCTTTGTCACCCATGACCAATCCGAGGCGCTGTCGATGGCCGACAGTCTGGCCGTGTTCAATGCCGGCAAGATCGCCCAGATCGGCACCCCGTCGCAGATTTACAGCCAACCCAGAACGCGCTTTGTCGCCGATTTTGTCGGTTCGTCGAACCTGTTGCCGCCGGCCCTGACCCAGACGCTCGGTGGCCCCGCCCGCTGGTCGTCGCTGCGCCCCGAGGCGTTGCGGCTGGTCAAGACCGGGCCTAAGACTGGGCCTCAAACCGGACCATTCCTGACCGGCACGGTGACCGCACTGCGCTATCTGGGGGCCACGACGCGGGTGACAATCATGACGCAGGGTGGGCAAGAGGTGGCTGCGCTGCTGCCGGCCGGCGCCACCATACCCGAACCTGGCCAAAATCTGAGCTTTGACTTTGCCCCTGCTGCCCTGCATGTGATGGACGAGACATGAGCATGCGCGCCACCATGGCACCACGCGGGCTGGCCGATCGGATGACGGGCCTGTTCTGGCGCAAGCCCAACCTGCTGCTGATGCTTTTGGTCGGCCCGCCGCTGATCTGGCTGGGGGTGATCTATCTGGGATCGCTGGCCGCATTGCTGCTGCAAAGCTTTTATGCCATCGACCCGATGTCCGGTCTGACGATCCCGAGGTTTACCCTGAAGACCTATGGCGATCTGTTCAGAATCTCTAACCTTTACATCATCTTGCGAACGCTTGTGATGGCCGCGGCCGTCACTCTCGCCAGCGCCGTGCTGGCCTTTCCCGTCGCCTATTACGCCGCCCGCCACGCCAAGGGCCGCTGGAAGGCCGCGTTCTACCTCGGCGTCATGCTGCCATTGTGGAGCAGCTATCTGGTCAAGGTCTATGCCTGGAAACTGATCCTTGCCAAAGAGGGCATCATCTCTTGGGCTGCCGAGGCCACGCATACCAGCGGTCTGGTCAATGCGGCACTGGCGCTGCCCTTTGTTGGGGGCAATTCGCTGTCGACCTCGTTTCTAGGCACCTTCATCGTGTTCACCTATGTCTGGCTGCCTTACATGATCCTGCCGATGCAGGCGGCGCTGGAACGGGTGCCGCAATCGATGATCGAGGCCTCGGCGGATCTTGGGGCGACGGCGGGGCAGACCTTTCGCAGCGTGACCTTGCCCCTGGCGATGCCGGGGGTGATTGCCGGGTCGATCTTTACCTTTTCACTGACCCTGGGCGATTACATCATCCCGCAGATCATCGGCACCTCGGCCAGTTTCATTGGCATGGCCGTGTATCAGTTGCAAGGTACGGCGGGCAATGTGCCGCTGGCGGCTGCCTTTGCGGTGGTACCCATTGTCATCATGCTATGCTATCTGACGGCGGCCCAACGTGCGGGGGCCTTTGATGCGCTCTGACGCGCCAGTCCTGCTGAAAATCGCGGCCTTTGGCGGGCTGTTGTTCCTGCATCTGCCGATTCTGTTGATCTTTCTCTATGCCTTTACCACGGAAGAGCGGTCTTTCGCCTTTCCGCCACCCGGTCTGACGCTGAAATGGTTTGCCGTGGCGTGGAACCGCGCTGATATCTGGCCGCCGCTGATCCTGTCGCTGCAGGTTGCGGCGGCGGCAACGGTGGTGGCGCTGATCCTGGGCACCATGATTTCCGCCGCCATGGCAGGGGCGCGTTTCTTTGGCCGCGATCAGTTGTCGCTGCTGATCATCCTGCCGATCGCCTTGCCCGGCGTGATCACCGGCATGTCGCTGCGATCTGCCTTTTCGGTGATGGACATCCCTTATTCCACCCTGACCATCATCCTTGGCCATGCCACCTTTTGCATCGTGATCGTCTATAACAACGCGGTGGCGCGGTTCCGTCGCCTGTCGGGCGGCATATTGGAGGCCAGCGCCGATCTCGGCGCCAATGGTGTGCAGACCTTTGTCCATGTGCTGCTGCCCAACCTCGGATCGGCCCTGCTGGCGGGTGGGATGCTGGCCTTTGCGCTTAGCTTTGACGAGGTGATCGTGACCACCTTTACCGCGGGCCAGCAAAGCACCCTGCCGATCTGGATGTTGCAAGAACTGATCCGGCCCCGCCAACGCCCGGTGACCAATGTGGTGGCGATGGTGGTGTTCTTGACGACATTCCTACCCATTCTTGCCGCCTACTACCTGACCCGCGGCGGCGACGACGCAGCCGGTGGCGGCAAATAGCCCAAGACCGCCATTCTTGTGGTGTCACCAATTGTGGAACTTCGTTCTTTGACTTTCGATGTTTGAGACTGGCGTTTAAGACTGGCGCTGTGGACGGATGTGCCGCCTTGGCGGCCTTGCGGCGCGCAGGGTGGTCAGGGACTGTACAAGTGCCGCAAACTTGCAAACGGAATGCCGAACATGCTGCACGATCTTTGGGTTAGGGCAAGGCGAGGGGCAACAGGGCCTTTGGATTTCATCGCAAGGCTGTTTGGTCTTGTGGTCGACACACCGACCATCCCCGGTGACTTGCGCGCCGAATTGCAGATGGCCGAGATCAAGGCGCAGGCCGAGGCCATCATCCTCGAAAGACCGATCCGGCTGGCCGTCATTGCACTGAACTCGGTCGTGGTCTGGCTGTATTTGCCGTGGCATGTTGTGGCCTTCGCTGTATCGGGTGTCCTTCTGTCGGATCGGGCGGAAATCTGGTTGCTGACACAGCGTAGACCTGACGCTGATCATTCTATGCGTGGTGCCCTGCTTGCCGTCTATCTCGGCGAGGTGTTTTTTTGTCTGCCCGCTGTCGTGATCTGGCATGTCGAGGACGCCTTTGCCAAAAGCATCACGATCGGTGTGCTGGCCGCGGCGATGATCCGGCTAGCGACCATCCGCTCGATCCATCCAACTACAGGGTTTGCCGGTGTCGCCGCGCTGGCTAGTCTGATCGTGGTGTCGAATACAACCTATTGGATCAGGGCGGGCAATCTGACGGGGCTGGCCTTTACCACGATGATCGCAGTGATCTCGATCGGTTACAACTTGGCAGCGATCATCCAGAACCACCGGCAGCAACGACTGGCCGCCATCAGCGAACATGTGGCCCTGCGCGCCACTGCGGCGAAAACCCGGTTCATGTCCCAGATCAGCCACGAATTGCGCACACCGCTGAATGCCATCGTCGGCACTGGCACCGCCGCCTTTCTGGGCACCGAGGATCCCGCGATCAAACATAATCTGGCGATCTTGCTGAAATCCGCCGCCGGGTTGGAGGTGATGCTGAACGACCTGCTGGACCTGTCCGCCGTGGAGGAGGGGCGCATCAGCCTGTCCCCGCGCGAGGCCGACATTGCTACCGAACTGGGTCACGCCGTCGCCCTGTTCCGCCCACAGGCCGAGGCTGCCGGTCTTGCCCTGCATTTGCAGGTGCAATCTGGTCTGCCGGACTCTTTGTGGCTGGATGCCGACCGGCTGCGGCAATGTCTGTCCAACCTGCTGTCCAATGCGCTGAAACATACCGAGCAGGGGCAAATCATCGTGTATGTGCGCCTTGATCCGCCCAATCTGCTGATCATCGAGGTGCAAGATAGTGGCAGCGGCGTGCCGACGGGCGAGGAAGAGCGGATCTTCAACCGCCATGACCGCGGTTCGTCGCAGCGCGCGGGGCATGGGTTGGGTCTGACGATCTGCCGAATGCTGCTGACGCAGATGGGCGGGCAGATCACATTGCTGCCCTGCGATCAGGGCGCGCGGTTTCAGATTCGCTTGCCGGTTCTGCGCATGCCGCTTGTCCTGCCCCAGTCCAATCAGACCCAACGACCCCAGACGGCACAGGATGCGCAGGATTTGACCGGCCTGCAGGTGATGGTCGTGGATGATATCGCCACCAACCGTCTGGTAGCGTCAACCTATCTGGGATTGCTAGGTTGCAAAACGGTCGAGGCCGCGACCGGTGCGGCTGCGCTGACCAGATTGGAAAACGGCACGCCAATCAACATGGTCTTGCTGGATATCAACATGCCCGGTCTTGACGGTCTGGCTACCTTGCGCCTGATCCGAGCGGGCCCGGCAGGTCAGGTGCCCGTGGTCGCGATGACAGCCGAGGCGAGGGGTGATGAGCGCGCGTGCTATCTTGCCGCGGGTTTGGATGGCTACGTGAGCAAGCCGCTGCATCTGAACCACTTGCGCCACGAATTGGTCACGGTTCTGGCAAGGCGGTCGTCCCAGATGCAGGCCGGATCGGCCCCGCTGCCGGTCCCCTGAGGCGGGCCCCGCATGACGCCAGTTGCATCGCCGCGTGTCGCCGAATTGCCGACAGCCAGTGATGCCGCCTGCGCTCATTGTCGCCTTTCGGTTCGGTCCGCGTCGCCGGTCGTTCTGTCATCCTCGTCATGGGGCGATGCCGGCACACGATAGCTTTCGTTCAACCAGCGGCCAAGGTCGATATCGGCACAGCGGCGCGAACAAAACGGCCGATACTTGGCATCGCTGTTCTTGGCACAGATCGGGCAGGCCATGTCGCTTAGCCTTTCGCGCTTGGCTGGCCGCCCAACACCTCGCACAGCGGCCAACGATCCCGCTTGCGGGTCATCTCAAACAGGCCAAGCGTGGTCCAGCCCGCCAGATTGGTCTCGGCCGCTTCGGTCTTGAATGCGGCGCGGATCACCTGATCCAGAATGTTGCGGTCCTTCTTCGGCATAGGCGCGAAATCAACCACCACCTGCCCGCCCAAACCGCGCAGCCGCAATTGGCGCGGCAGGTCACGGGCGGCGGCAATGTTGACCTTCAGGCTGGCGGCGGGTGAGGTGTCGGGCCCGGTGTTCACATCCACAGCCACCAAGGCCCGGGTCGTTTCGATCACCATATTGCCGCCCGAGGCCAATTCGACCCTGGGCGCCAGCAGGGCGTCGATCATCTCCAGCACGCCCTCGGCGGTAAATCCCTGCTCGATCACCGCGTCAGGCGCGGGGTCGGCCCAGTCGCGCCACGCAGTCTCATGCGCACCGGCACCCTCGACCAGCAATTCCGGGCCGCCGGTCAGATCGGCCAGCACAACCTGCGCCAGATCGCGCATTTCGGCGATGTCGCGCGCGATATCCTCGGGCTCGGCCTCGGCGGCGACGGACCGCAGGATCAGACCCAGATCGTCGCCCGCAGCCGCCATCTCTGCGGCGGCGATCGCCTCCAATTCGGCCCGCAACCGTTCATCCTTGATGCGGCGGCTGATGTTCAGACCGGGCGCACCGGGGGTGACGATGACCAGACGTGACTTGAACAGCAGGCGCGTGGTCACCGGCAATGCCTTGCCCGGTTCCGCAGGCCCGGTGACCTGAACAATCACCCGCTGCCCCGGGGCCAACCCGTCGGTCTGGCGCAAGAACCCCGACCCTTCAGGCAGCTTGACGAACATGCCGCCTTGCCCCTTCATTGGCCGGTCCGCCACGGCCCGGTAGATCGCGCCCGGCAGCGCGGTGTCATCGGCCGGGTCGATCAACAGCTGTTCCAACTGCCCATCCACGATCATCGCGGCGGCAGACTGCCCGTTGATCATATCCAGCACCACGATCCGGCTCATGTCTCCTGCCTCCATATCGGATAGCCC